>JBOGWZ010000160.1:0-4333 GCA_050694075.1 Actinomycetota bacterium
AGCCCGGCGCCGCGATCGTGGTCAGGCCCGGCACCTACGACGGTGGGGTGGAGATAGCAACACCCGATCTCGTGATCCGAGGTGTCGACCGCTTCCGCACGGTCGTGCACGGCAACGACGCGGTCCCGACCGGGTTCACGGTCACCGCCGATAACGTCGTGATCAAGGACCTGACGGTGCGCAACTTCACCGACGCGGGGGTCGCGATCCAGGACGCGGAGGGATTCACCGTGAACCGCGTCGATCTGATCAAGAACCGCACCTTCGGCGTGCGCGCATCCTCATCGCGCGACGGGGTGCTCAAGAACTCCTTCGCATGGGGGAGCGGCGATTCGGGTTTCTCCGTGGCGTCATGCTTCGGTTGCTCCGTGGTCGTGCGCAACGTCACCGCGAAGACGAACTATGTGGGAGCATCACTGGCCAACGCGACGGGCGTGGTGGTCCGCGACTCCCGGCTCGAGGGCAACGGGGTCGGGGTCCTCTCGTACTCGGACCCCGCCGTGCCGAGCTCGCCGGGGCGAGGGGCACTGATCTACGGCAACACGATCATGGCGAACAACTACTCGAGCGTGCCGGCGGCGGGCCTGTCCGAGTCGATCGGCCTGCCCTTCGGGACCGGCGTGTGGCTCGCGGGGGTGAAGCACAACGAGGTGCGCTCCAATTCGATCTCCGATCAAGACCGCTACGGAGCGCTCGTCACTCAGAGCTTTGACGGCTCGGTCCCGGCGTACAACAACCGCACCGTCGCCAACACGGTGGGGGCCGCGGGGCTCTACACGCTCGCCTGGGACGGGGTGGGGGAGAACGATTGCTTCTCGGACAACGCCGTGGACGGGGCGACCGGCCCGCCCGATCTGCAGCAGACGTACGCGTGTGCCAACCGCCCCTTCGTGGGCACCCCGTTCGCCCCCGTCCTAAAGGACGTCGCCGCTGCGCTCGCGGCCGCCGACGGCCGGTTTACGGAGGAGCCGCCGGAGCCGGACCGCCCGGACTGCCAGAGAGGCCGTCCGGGCTGCGTCCGCTAGCGCACCACGGGGGTGCTGACCTCGTCCACCAGCGACCATGAGGTCAGCTCGGGATCGGTGAACGCGGCGAGGTCGGCGGTCGCCGCCTCCCCGGCGGGGGAGCGCCACGCCTCCTCCATGCGGTCTCGGTCCTCGAAGTAGAGCTCGACCACCGCGTCCCAGCCGGGTCGTGCTCGCGTGGGATCATCCCCCGCGAAGTTCACGACGTGGCGCACGAGCCCGTCCATCCGCAGCGCGACCGGAAGGTGCACGTCGAGGAAGTACCGACGGAACGCGTCGTCGCTCAGATCGGGGCGCTTCGTGATAACCACCACGAACTTGGTCACGCCGAGAAGGGTCGCACAGACTTCTCAGGGGACGGGCCACCCTAGGGCGAGTCGACATAAGCCGTGACGGGTCGCACACGCACCTCCCGGGGGACGGGGCCACCCTAGGGCGAGTCGACATAACCACGATTATGGGCGTTTTCTCTCGGGGCGCATCTCACGCCCGGCGGCGTCGAACCACGGCGAGCCCGAGGGCCGCCGCCAGGAGGCTCGCGTACGCGAGCCAGTCACCCGTGCGCGCATAGAACGTCACGTCGTCCGCGAACGCGATGTCGCGGATCATCGTGTCGGTCGTCCAGAGCTCCGCTCGGTCGACCACGTTGCCGTCCGGGGCGACGAACGCGGAGATCCCGCTGATCGCCGCATGCACCACCCAAACGCCGTTCTCCGCGGCTCGTACCTGGCTCATCGCGAGATGCTGCGCCGAGGCCCACGACTCGCCCCACGTGGACGTGTTGGTGGCCACCGCCAGCAATCGCCCTCCCGCGTCGATGCGGTCGCGCACGAGGGAGCCGAAATCTCCCTCGAAGGAGAGCACGGTCGCGAGCCGCCCTCCCGCCACCTCGAACAACCCCGGTCCCTCCCCAGGGATCGCGTCGCGCGGGACCTGGTCCAGTATCGGGAGCCATCCGAACAGCGCCCGCGCGGGCACGTATTCCCCGAAGGGCACGAGATGCGTCTTCTGGTAGCGATCGACGATCTCTCCGTCGGCGGAAACCTGGAGGGCAACGACCCGGTAGTGGTCCTCGTCCACGTCGAGGTTGCTGCCGACGACGATCGGGGCGCCGGCAGCGCGCGCCGCATCGCCGAGAGTCAGCGCCACATCGTCGACGCGCGTCGGGTCGATCGCCACCGCGCTCTCGGGCCACACCACGAGGTCCACGTCGCGATCGAGCGACGCGGTGAGCCGAGCGTGGTTGCCGATGATCGCGAGATCCCTCTCGAAGCCCTCCGGGATGGAGCGGGGGACGTTGCCCTGGACGATCGCCACCCGCACCGGCGGACCCTCGGAGGCGAGGGCCGGGAACGTCGCCGGGAGCGCGAGCGCGAGGATGGCAACGACCCCACTCGCCGCTCCCCTCCCCCACGCCGACGCGCGCAGACGGGACCAGCCGTGCGCGACCGACGCGTTCGCGAACACGACGACGAACGCCACGGCCCATGCCCCCCCGAACGACGCCGCCCTGAGCATCCAGTCCAGCTCGTGTTGGGACTGCGCGAGCTGGCCCCACGTGAAACCCCCAACGGGGAAGATCGAGCGGAGGAACTCGATCGCGGTCCACAACGCGGCCGCCAGAGGCACCCCTCCGATCCCGCCCAGCCGTCTAGAGGCGATGCCCCACAGCGCCCCGAACGCTCCGAGGAACGCCGCCTGGACGAGCACCAGCACGGCCCATGCGAGGTAACCGACGAGAGCGATCCAGTACAGAAGCGTCCCGAAGAAGCCCAGGCCGAACACGAATCCGAGCGAGACGCCGCGGCGCCATCCGGCGCCGCGGGTCGCGATCAGCAGAGGCGATATCGCGACCCACGCCAGGAACGCGAGATCGACCTCCGGGAACGCGAGCGTGAGTATGCCGCCGGAGGCGAGGGCGACTGCGTGCGAGCGCGCCGGGCTCAGCTTCGGTCGTGGAAGGTGCACTCGGGTCTCAGACGCAGTCGCGGCACAGACCCCGCTCGGGATCGGCGAGTTGAACGCGCGGCTTGACCAGTCGGCACCTGGCGCAAACGAACTCCTGGCGGTCCTTGATGGGGATCACCCGTGAGGAGATGCGCTCCTCGATCGTGTCGCGACCGGACACCAGGGCCATAATGTCTGTCTCGTCCTCCGTCTCGGCGCTGCCGCGGCGGGCGGCTCGCTGTGCCAGCAGCTCCTCCAGGCTCGTCTGGTCGGAACCAGCGTCGGAGCCCGCGACGTACTCGTCCTCCTCATCCTCGTCCTCGGATTCATCCTCGGCCTCGTCTGCGTCGGGATCGATCCCGAACGCTTCAGCTTCGAGATCGGCATCCTCAACGAGCTCGATGTCCTCGTCCGGCTCCGGCGCGTCGAGATCTTCGAGATCCTCGTAGTCCTCTTCCGAGGCCTCGTCTCGTTCCAGCTCTTCGTCCTTGCGCTTCGCCACGATCTCGGCTCCGGCTTCCTGGTCCTTCTTGGGGGTCACTCGAACGCGGTTACCCAATAAACCCTAAGTCAGTCGGCGCGCCAAGCGTGAAAGGCGGAGGTGAAAAGAAAGACCCGAGCGCCCCTTGGGGACCGCCCTTTAGCCGACCCGCCGGCCGGTTATTCGGACGTTTTCCTCGAGCCGCTCGGGTCCGAGAGAGCTCTGTGTCCCAAGCAACCTCCAGAACCACACCTCGGGGGCGACCCCGGCCTTTCGGCTCTTGCGGGCCGCGCCGTCCCCGGATCCCCGAGGCCGTTCGGACCGCGTCGATCGCCTTGGTGGCGGGTCCCCTTAGCTGCTTGGGACGGTAGCGAACACTAGGGAGCCCGAGCTGGGGTGTCAACGGGAAAACCTGTGGAAAGGAGCGGGACGCGAAACTTTCTTCCCCGACGGTAGCCTGTCGCGGCATGCGAACGCATCACGTGGAGATGAGGAAGCTGACCGCGGAACCCCCGGGCTTCGTCGACGTTACCGACGACCTGAGCGCAGCGCTCGCAGAGTCCGGGATCGTCGACGGACAGGTCACCGTCTTCGCGCCGGACGCGTCGTGCTCGATAGTCGTCAATGAGTTGGAGTCCGGTCTGCTCGAAGACGTCAGGAGAGCGCTCGAGCGTATGCGCGCGCACGACGGGATCGCGCCGCTGATCGGATCTGCGTCGATAGTCCTTCCGGCCGTGGGGGGTCGGCTTAGGCTTGGCACGTGGCAGCGTGTCCTTCTAGTGGAACTGGACAAGGCCAGCGACAGGGAGCTCGTGATCCGGATCCTCGGAGAGTGAATGGCTAAGAACGGCCTACCCAGTCAAAGTGAGGACTTCCCGGC
>JBOGWZ010000161.1:0-4282 GCA_050694075.1 Actinomycetota bacterium
TACACGCACGTCTACGACGAGCCGTGCCACATCCAGCGGGGATACGAGGACTTCACGGGCAAGCTCGTCGGGCTGGGGGCCGACGTGGCCCTCGAGAAGTCGTAGCCGTTTTGTCTGCACATCCCGGTACTTTTTCGCCCCTCCGAAAAACTGCCGGAATGTGCAGACAAAAGGGCGGGCGCCGCGTGGTGCCGCTCGTCGCCGCGATGCTCGCCCTCGCGTGGGCGCATCCGAGCCCGGCACCGGCGGCGCGCGAGAGGCAGATCGGCGCCGTCGCGGCCCCCGTCCGCCTGATCCCCGATTCGGACGCGCCGATCGCCGTCGCGGGGCTCCAGAGTTACTTCGGCTCGATCGAGCTGAGCTCCGCGTCCGACGGCCTCGTCGTCTCGAACCACCTTCCCCTCGAGCGTTACCTGCTCGGCCTCAACGAGGTGCCCCTGGACTGGCCGAGGGAATCGCTGCGCGCGCAGGTCGTCGCGGCTCGTACCTACGCGCTCTACACGCTGTCGCAGCCGGCCGCCGGGGCGGCCTCCGTTTACGGCTTCGACATCTGCGCCAGCGTCCAGTGCCAGGTGTACTCGGGGGCCGACGTCTTCTCCTCGAGCAACGGGGATAGATGGGTCGAGGCGGTCGCGAGCACGCGCGGTCAAACCGTTCTTTACGGAGGCGCGCCGATACTGGCCCGCTACCACTCCACGTCGGGAGGGGAGACGCTTTTCAACTCACAGGCGTTCCCCGGGGAACCCGACTACCCCTACCTGAGAGCGGTGTCGAGCACCACCGAGGACGCGTCCCCTCTGTACCGCTGGTACGCGCGCTTCGACATCGAGGCCTTCGAGAAGCTGTTGCGGCGCGCCGGTTGGTGGACCGACGATCATGGGCAGCTGACGTCGATGAGGACGATCCCCTCGCGCGCCGGGTTCCACTATCCCGACATTGCGATCAAGGGAAGGCGAGGGACGCTCGTGCGAACGGCCGAGGAGCTCCGCGAGGTCGTCCGAACCCTTGCCCCCGAGATGTTCCCGGCGCGCTATCCGTCGGCGGCGCCGACCGCGTCGGGAAGGCTTCCCGAGACGTTCCCATCGAACCGGATCGAGATCTCCACGCGTCGTGGAACGGTCTTCGTGGTGGGGCGCGGCTGGGGGCACGGGGTCGGGATGTCGCAGTGGGGGGCTCACGGTCTCGCGCTCCGCGGCGCCTCCTACACCGACATCCTCGCCCACTACTACCGAGGCACGGTCGTAGGCGCGCTCCCGGACCCCGGCGCGATCGAGGTTGGGCTCGACTGGGGCAGAGAGATGGCGGTCGTCTCCGGGTCGTTCCGCGTCGTGGACGGGCGCGGGCGCACGCTCGCCCGGCGCGCGCTCGGCACTTGGCGTTTCCGCTGGGGCGGGGAGGGGATCGTGGAGGTCGATCCGCCGCGCGGCTTCGGGCTGCCCCTGAGGGTCGCGATCGTGAAGGCTCCCGAGAGCATCGGTGTCGGGGAACCCGCCTACATCACGATCGCTCTCTCGCGGCCGGCGCGCGTTCGCACCCGCACCGCCGCCCCCACCGGCTACGACGATCCCGGGGCGCGCATCGAAGACGCCGGCCGACGGCGCATCGTGTGGCTCGCCCCGCTCGAACCCGGCCGTTACGAGGTCCAGGTGGAGGCCTTCACCGGAGGCGCGCTCAGGCGGAGCGAGGCCGTGGAGGTGGACGTGGTGCAGCCGGCGGTGGCGACCCGGCCCCCACGCGGCGACGAGCCTTCGCGCTTCCCGTGGCTCGCCGTAGGGGGTTTCGCCCTCCTCTGCGCCGCCGCTTTGGCGGCCCTAACCGGTACGATTAGAAGATGATGCCGGCGACGACGATCGAGGACCAGGTGCGGGAGGCGCTCGAGCTCATCCGTCCTGCGATCCAGATGGACGGCGGCGACATCCAGTTGATGAGCGTCGCCGACGGGACCGTGACCGTCAAGCTGCTCGGGTGTTGCGAGAGCTGCCCCATCTCTCCCGTGACTCTCAAGCAGGGCGTCGAGCGACTTCTTCAGGAACGGGTGCCCGGCGTGACCGCGGTCGTCGCGATCGACGCCTGAGCCCGCGGGGAGCACCGATGGACCTCGATGACCTCGTCGAGCGCGCCCTCGAAGGAGAGCGCAGGGCGATCGCCCGGCTCATCTCGCTGGTAGAGGACGGCGGCGCGCAGGTCGGTGACGTCATGAACCGGCTCTATCCGCATTCCGGCCGCGCCTACTCGATCGGCATCACCGGGGCCCCGGGCTCGGGCAAGTCCACGCTCACCGAGCGACTGGTGGGTCGGGCGCGCGCCGACGGGTGCAGGGTCGGCGTGCTGGCGGTCGATCCCTCCAGCCCCTTCTCGGGCGGCGCGCTGCTGGGAGACCGGGTACGCATGCAGAGCCACGCCACCGATCGAGACGTATTCATCCGTTCCATGGCGACGCGCGGCCATCTCGGAGGGATCGCTCTCGCCACACCCGAGGCGATGCGCGTGCTGGACGCGGTGGGGAACGACATCGTGGTGATCGAGACGGTCGGCGTGGGCCAGGCCGAGGTCGAGATCACCGATGCGTGCGATACCACCGTCGTCGTGGTCACTCCCGGATGGGGTGACGCGATCCAGGCCGCGAAGGCCGGCCTCATGGAGATAGCAGAGGTGTTCGTCGTGAACAAGGCCGATCGCGCGGGAGCGAAGGACACGGTGCGCGAGTTGCGCCAGATGATCGAAATGTCGGAAGCCACGTGGAAGCCGGAGATCGTAACGACCGTGGCGATCAAGGGCGAAGGCATCGACGAGCTGTGGGCCGCGATCCAAAAGCACCGCTCGTATCAGGAGGGCAACGGGCTGCTCGAGGCGCGGCGCCGCCGTCGGATCGAACGTGAGATACGCGAGATCGTCGCCGAACGCTACCGGGCGCGCGTCGATTCCGACGCGAAGCGGATGCTGTCGGATCTAACCGACGAGGTCCAGGCGCGCAAGCTCGATCCCTACGCCGCGGCCGACCGGCTCATCGAGGCCCTGTAGCGTCGAACGACTCGACTAAGTAGGCGACCGCCCCCGCGCACGCGAGCACGAGCACGACGACGGCGGCAATGAGCCAGCCCCTCCTCCGCGTCGCGATCCATACGCCGAGGGGGCCACCCGCCCACGCCGCTCCGGCTCCCACCGTGAACCAGGACGCGGTGCGGAGGTCGCCGGCCGACGGCTGGTCGCCGAACAGCGAAGCCGCGGAGAGTCCGCCGACGAAGAAGAGGATCCAGCCCCCGAGCGCCCACAGAGCCAGCCACGCGATCGCGAGCAGCCGCAGCGCCCAGCGCGTCGCCTCTTCACGCTCTGCCGTCGCGCCCTTCATGGAGGCAACATAGCGTGGGCTCGCCGAGGCACGCCGGTACACTGAGACCATGAGCGACGAGCAGGCGAAACCGCGCGACGACGTCGATTTCGACACGCTTTCCTCCGTCGAGCTCGATCCTCTGTACGGGCCGGAGGCCGCCGACGAGCGGATCGGGGTCCCCGGTGAGTACCCGTTCACGCGCGGCATCTACCCGTCGATGTACCGGGGGCGGCTGTGGACGATGCGCCAGTTCGCCGGATTCGGCAGCCCCGAGCAGACCAACGCGCGCTACAAGTTCCTGAAGGAGCACGGCCAGACTGGGCTCTCCGTGGCGTTCGACATGCCGACGCTGATGGGGCGCGACTCCGACGACCCTCTCTCCGAAGGTGAGGTCGGGCGGTGCGGCGTCGCGGTCGACTCGCTCGCCGACATGGAGATCCTGTTCGACGGCATCGACCTCACCGAGATCACGACGTCGATGACCATCTCGGGACCGGCCCCCATGCTCTTCGCGATGTACATCGCGGCGGCAGACAAGCAGGGCGCGGACGTCTCGAAGCTCGACGGGACCTGTCAGACCGACATCCTGAAGGAGTACATCGCCCAGAAGGAGTGGCTGTTCCCGCCGGAGCCTCACCTGCGGCTCACCGGCGACATGATGGAGTTCTGCATCGCCGACGTCCCGAAGTACCACCCGCTGTCGATCTCCGGCTACCACATCCGGGAGGCCGGTTCGACCGCGGTGCAGGAGCTCGCGTTCACGCTCGCGTCGGGCTTTGCCCACGTCGAGCTGGGGCTTCGCCGAGGACTCGACGTCGACGACTTCGCTCCGGGACTCAGCTTCTTCTTCAACTCCCACGTGGACTTCTTCGAGGAGATCGCCAAGTTCCGCGCCGCCCGTCGCATCTGGGCTCGGTGGATGAAGGAGCGCTACGGCGCCCGCAAGGAGCG
>JBOGWZ010000162.1:0-4272 GCA_050694075.1 Actinomycetota bacterium
GCCCCCGTCACCGCCCGGTGCGGGCAGGTCGGCACCGCACATGGGGCAGAACCGGAAGGGTTCCTGGGTCACCGTTGGCGCGAGGGTTTGGCCCGAGTACCGCGCTCGGCCTCCTCGTATCGGGCGAGCACGAACAAGAGGTCCGAAATGCGGTTTAGGTAACGGAGAATCTCCGGATCCGGCATGAGCCCCGAACGATCCATCGCCACGGCCTTGCGCTCGGCGCGACGCACAACGGATCGGGCGAGATCCAGAGCGGCGGAGGACATCGTCTCGCCGGGGAGCACGAATTCCTGGGGGAGGGGGCGGTCGCCCACGAGGGCGTCGATGTCGCTCTCGGCCCGGGCCGTCATCTCGGGAGTCACCCGGGACACCTCCGGTTGAAGCCTCGCCTGGTTCTCCTCGGCGGTCGCGAGCTGGGCCCCCGCGACGAACATCTCGCGCTGAACGCGAACGACGATCTCGTGGACTCGCTCCGTCGGGCCCGTGGCCCGCGCCAGCCCGAGGGCCGACACGGCTTCGTCGAGGGTCCCGTACACATCCGTGCGCGCGTCGTCTTTCGCAACGCGGCCCCCGTACAAAAGCCCGGTCGTCCCGTCGTCGCCCCTCTTCGTGTAGATCCTCATCTCTCGCAAGACCCTAACCGCGGCCTTCGACCAGGTCGCGAAAACCCCATCCCCCCTACCTGCGCGCCCGCTGCCTATATATGCTTCTCCGCCGGAAGGTTGGCGGGGATCGAAGGAGGTCTTGCTTTGCACCCACATATCCCGAAATGGTTCGCGGCGCTGTTCGTGGTGCTCGCGCTCGTCGCGACCGCGTGCGCGGAAGAGGAGGAGCCCACCGACCAGGGAGCCGACGGAGGACAACAGGTCGACTTCACCGCATGCCAGGTGACCGACACCGGCGGCGTGGACGACCGATCCTTCAACCAGACCGCATTCGAGGGGATGAAGGCCGCCGAGGAGGACCTCGGCCTGACCGAGCCCCAGGTGCTCGAGTCGCAGACCCCCGACGACTTCGAGCCGAACATCAACCAATTCCTGCAGCAGGGCTGCGACCTGATCATCACGGTCGGCTTCCTGCTGGGTGACGCCACAGCCGCGGCGGCCGAGGCCAACCCCGATCAGCAGTTCGCGATCGTGGACTTCGACTTCTTCGACGAGGAGGGGAACGACGTCACCTACGACAACGTCAGGGAGCTGACGTTCGATACCGACCAGGCTGCGTTCCTGGCCGGGTACGTGGCCGCCGCCATGAGCGAATCCGGAAAGGTCGGCACGTACGGAGGCATCAACATCCCAACCGTAACCATCTTCATGGAAGGCTTAGCCGCGGGCGTCGATTACTACAACGAGCAGAAGGACACCAACGTCGAGGTGCTCGGCTGGAATCCCGACACGCAGAAGGGTCTCTTCACGGGCGACTTCGAGAACCAAGACAAGGGACGACGGATCACCGAATCGCTCCTCGGTGAGGGCGCCGACATCATCCTGCCCGTCGCCGGACCCGTCGGTCTGGGTACCGCAGCCGCCGTACAGGACGCAGGTGAGGGCTCGGTGATCTGGGTGGACACCGACGGGTGCGTCAGCGTGCGCGAGTTCTGCGACCTGTTCCTCACGAGCATCAAGAAGAACATGGACGTCGCTGTATTCGACACGATCCAGGCCGCGGTCGAAGGGAGCTTCGAGGGCGGACTGTACGTGGGCACGCTCGAGAACGACGGGGTGGGGATCGCCCCCTTCCACGAGTTCGAAGACGAGGTCCCCGAAGAGCTGAAGAGCGAGATCGGGCAGCTCAGGGACGGCATCATCGACGGCAGCATCTCCGTGGAGCCGTAAACCGACAACCGCATGAAAGTCGAGCTGCGGGGGATCACCAAGCGGTTCCCCGGGGTCGTGGCGAACTCAGACGTGGACCTCTCCGTCGAGGGCGGAGAGGTCCACGCGTTGTTGGGAGAGAACGGGGCCGGTAAGTCAACCCTGATGAACGTCCTGTTCGGCCTCTACCGGCCGGACGAGGGAGACGTCCTCGTCGACGGCGAAGCCGTGAACTTCTCGAGTCCCGCGGACGCGATCGCGGCGGGGGTCGGCATGGTCCATCAGCACTTCATGCTGGTCCCGGTTTTCAGCGTCACCGAGAACATCATGCTGGGGACCGAGCCCACCCGCACCGCCGGACTGCTCGATCGTCGGGAGGTGCGTAAGCGGCTCGCCGAGCTATCGGGTCGTTACGGGCTGCGCGTGGATCCCGACGCGGTCATCGAGGATCTAGCGGTCGGGGTGCAGCAACGCGTCGAGATCCTCAAGGCTCTGTATCGAAACGCGGACTGCCTGATCCTCGACGAGCCCACGGCCGTGCTTACCCCCCAGGAGATCGAGGACCTTTTCGGAGTGATCCAAACCCTCAAGGAGTCGGGTCGCTCGGTGATCTTCATCTCCCACAAGCTCAAGGAGGTGCTCGCGATCGCGGATCGCATCACGGTCCTTCGCAGAGGCTTGGTCGTAGGCACCACGACTCCCGGGGAGAGCGACGAGCACTCCCTTGCGACGATGATGGTGGGCCGCGAGGTCAAGCTCGAGGTCGAGAAGACGCCCGCAGAGGCCAGCGACCCGGTGCTTCGCGTCGCGAACCTCGAAGTCTTCGACGAACGCGGCCACAGATGCGTCGAGGGTCTCTCGTTCGACGTGCGCGCCGGCGAGATCCTGGCGATCGCGGGCGTTCAGGGGAACGGTCAGACCGAGCTCGTCGAGGCGCTGACCGGGCTACGGGCGATCTCAGGAGGCGCCGTCGAGCTCGCGGGCCGGGACGTTACCGGTGCATCGCCCAAGAGACTGTTCCGAAGCGGAGTGGCGCATATCCCCGAGGACAGACAATCCGACGGTCTCGTGGGCTCTTTCCCAGTGCGCGACAACCTGGTCCTGAATCTCTTCGATCGGCCGCCCTACGCCCGCGGTCTTCTCATCGACAGGTCGGCCGTCGAGAAGAACGCTCGGCGGTTGGTCGAAGACTTCGACATCCGCACCGCTTCAGTCCACGCGCCCGTGTCCACGCTCTCCGGCGGCACCCAGCAGAAGGTGATCGTCGCCCGCGAGTTCTCGCACGGGAGGAAGCTCCTGATCGCGTCCCAGCCGACGAGAGGGCTGGACGTGGGCTCCATCCAGTACATACACGAGCAGATAATCCGCAAGCGAGACGAGGGAGCCGCCGTCCTGCTCGTTTCGTCGGAGCTCGACGAGATCATGTCGCTCGCGGATCGCATCGCCGTCATGTACGGGGGCCGGATCGTAGGGGTCATGGATCGCAAGGACGCGACGCTCGAGAACGTTGGGCTGCTGATGGCGGGAGTAACGAAGGAAACTGCATGACGAAGGTCCTGCGCGCTCTGATCGTTCCCTCGCTCGCACTCGTGAGCGCGCTCATCGTCGGCGGGCTGGTGATGGTGTTCTCGGACCCCGACACCCTGCGGGTGTGGGCGTCCTTCTTCAGGAACCCCGGCAATGCTTTGAGCGCCTCCTGGGAGCTGGTGGCGGACGCGTACTACGCGCTGTTCAAGAGCTCGCTCGGAAACTCTTACGCAGTCAGCGAGACAATCGTGCAGGCGACCCCGCTAATCATGGCCGGACTTTCCGTCGCCCTCGCGTTCAAGGCCGGGCTTTTCAACATCGGTGCCGAGGGTCAGCTGCTCGCCGGGGCCCTCGTCGCCACCTACGTGGGTTTCACACTGGACCTGCCGGCGGCGATCCATCTCCCCCTGGCGCTGCTGGCTGGGTTCGCGGGCGGGGCGATATGGGGAGGGATCGCGGGTTTCCTGAAGGCGCGAACGGGGGCACACGAAGTGATCACAACGATCATGCTCAACTTCATCGCGCTGCGACTGGTCGATTACATGCTCCTCACCGACACGTTCCTGCGGACGGGGCGTGCAGATCCGATCTCTAAGCCCGTGGCCTCGACGGCCGAGCTTCCGGCGTTCGGGGAGAACCTTCGGGCCCACGCCGGGATCTTCGTGGCGCTACTCGCCGCCGGCGCCGTGTGGTGGCTTCTGTTCCGCACGACGATCGGCTTCCGCTTCCGCGCGGTTGGAGCGAACCCTTCGGCCGGGGCCTACGCGGGCATGAGCGTCGGCGGCACCTACCTGCTCGCGATGCTCCTGGCGGGCGGGCTGGCGGGCCTCGCGGGGGCCAGCACACTGCTCGGGGTTCGAAAGAGCCTGGCTCCGGGCTTCGCCTCAGGCATCGGCTTCGATGCGATCGCCCTGGCTCTGCTGGGCCG
>JBOGWZ010000163.1:0-4257 GCA_050694075.1 Actinomycetota bacterium
TTTAGGGGGGTGGAAGGGGCCGGGATCTCAGACCTCGAGGAAGCGCCTGAGGGCGAGGCCGGACCCGATCAGCCCCACCAGCGTGCCGACGCCGAGCAGCAGGGCGAGGACGCCGAGGATCTCGCCCGTCGAGAACGTGAACACGTTCTCGAGGAACGTGATCGCCTCGCCGAGCCGGCTGAAGATCAGCGCGTTCGTCCCGACGATGATGAGACCCGAGACGATCGCTCCGACGAGCGCGGCGAAGATCCCTTCGAGCATGAAGGGGATCCGGATGAACCAGTTGGTGGCGCCGACGAGCTTCATGATCCCGATCTCCTCTCGGCGCGCGTAGATGCCCAATCGGATCGTGTTCGCGATCAGGGCCGCGGCCGCGGTCATCAGCACGATCGACATCCCGAAGGTGATGGCCCGTAACAACCCGTTCACCCGAAGAAGGGTCTTGATGAACTGACCGCCAAACTCGACGTCCGCAACTCCAGGGGCCCCCGTCATCCTCAGCGCCACCGGCTCGGTGTCGTTGGCGTCGTGGAGACTGACGCGCAGAGACGCCGGCAGCGCGTCCCTCGGAAGCGTCTGCCAGAACTCCGGATGAGCCCGGTACATCTCCTTGTAGTCCTCGTAGGCCCGCTCCTTCGAGACGTAGGTCACGTCCTCGACCTCGCCCATCTCGGAGACGTCCGTCGTGAGGGCCTGGAGCTCTCCATCCGTGATGTCGGCTCGAAGGAAGATGGCGATCTCGACCTGCGCCTCCCACGTCACCGTCATGTTGTCCACGGCCATCGAGAGGATCTGCACCCCCCCAAGGAGCAGCAAGGAGATCGCCACTGTGGAGACCGCCGCGATCGTCATCAAGAAGTTGCGCTTCAGGTTGGTGAACGTTTCCGAGAAGAAGTATCCGAAGCGCATCAGGTGCCGACCCCGTAGATGCCTCGCGATTGATCCCTGACGATGTGGCCCTGCTCGAGCTCGATGACCCGACGGCGCATGGAGTCGACGATCGCATGATCGTGTGTCGCCATCACGACCGTGGTCCCGGTGCGGTTGATCCGATCGAGCAGGCGCATGATCCCTACCGAAGTCGCCGGGTCGAGGTTCCCGGTCGGCTCATCGGCCAGAAGGATCAGCGGACGGTTGACGAATGCGCGCGCGATCGAGACACGCTGCTGCTCGCCTCCCGATAGCTCGTCCGGGAAACGGTCGAGCTTCTCGCCGAGCCCCACCAGCTCGAGGATCTGTGGAACCTGACGCTTCACGACGTTTCGCGGACGACCGATGACCTCGAGGGCGAACGAGACGTTCTCGAACACGGTCTTGTTGGGCAACAGCTTGAAGTCTTGGAAGACGCAGCCAACGTTCCGTCGCAGATAGGGGACGCGCCAACGCGGCAGCGTGCTGAGGTTCTTGCCGGCGACGAAGACATCGCCACCCGACGGCTCCTCCTCTTTCGTGAGGAGCTTCAGAAACGTCGACTTGCCAGATCCGGACGGTCCCACGACGAAGACGAACTCGCCTTTCTCGATGTCTACCGAGATGGCCTCGAGCGCGACGATGCCGCCCTTGTAGATCTTGCTTATGTCGACGGTTTTGATCATGAGCGCGAGAGCCTACGTTGCCGCGCCGGCGAGTCGGTCGTAGAAGCGATGCGGGTGTTCCTCGCCGTGCTTGGCCTCGTACTCTTCCCAGGAGGCGTCGTAGTAGGAGTTGCCCAGACGAGTGATCTCGTCGCACGCCTCCTTCGAGATCCCGGCGACCCGCAGCCTCTTGGTCAGGGAGTTGAGCGAGAACGCCCGTACCTCGTAGGGGTTGATCCGCAGGTTCTCGGGAGTGTCCTCCGGCGAGATGGCGAACTTCCTGTCGGGGGCCGCCACCGTCCGGCAGGCGGGCTCGAGCAGCTTGAAGACGACTTTCTCGGCGCGCTCCAGGAGCGAACGGTCTCGGATGCCGGCCTCCATGAGGGCCCTCACGCCGAAGTTGACGTGCCTCGACTCATCGCGTGCCACCGCCGTGAATCCCGTGTAGAAGGCGGGCAGGATCCCCATCTCACGAACGATCCCGAGCAGATACTTCTGCCCCGTTAGGGCGAGCATTCCCTCGACGATCAGGTGATAGATCGTGATCCCTTCGATCCATTTCCCGTAGTCATGAGGATCCTTGCGCACCGCCTCTGTCGCGTCGATCAACTCGTTGTCGAAGATCTTTCGGAAGGCGTCGACGGTCTGATCACGCACCGCGGCGAGCGCCGCCGAGAGGCCTCCCGAGATGCCTATGACGTCTTCGAAGAAACGCGAGAAGAAAACCGCGTGACGAGCCTCGTCCACCAGCTGTGTGGACAGGAAGATGCGCGATGGTTCGTCCGGCGCGGAGTGAACCAGCGGGGACAGGGTATCGGTTACCGCCTGTTCTCCGACGAAGAACAGGGTGAACGTGCGCTGAAGCTCGGTGCGGAACCCCTCGAAGGCACCCGCCATCCCCACCCAGTGCTCGGCATCCTGTGAGAAGTCGAGCTCCTGCGACCTCCAGTTCTGTCTTTCCCACCGGAAGTACAAATCCATGGGTGTCGGTCTCGACTCCAACAGCCAATCCATCTGGACGTACACATCGTCGATGTGAACGTTGTGGAGATCGGCCAGAGAAGCTTCCTCGACGCGCTCGGCCGTCCGCTGCGGGTCACCCATCGTCTTCATCTTCCCAGATACCTCCAGAGATTGCCTTCTTTCCGCACTACGTAACCTTTCCATCTCCCTCGCCTGCTTTCCTGCGTAATTCGGCCTCGATGAAGCGATCCAGGCTCCCGTCGAGCACTCCCTGCACGTTGCCTATCTCGACGCCGGTCCGGTGGTCCTTGACCATTTGATATGGATGCAGAACATACGAACGGATCTGCGAACCGAACCCTATGTCCCGTTTTTCCCCCCTTAGCGCCTGCAGCTCCGCCTCCCTCTCTTCCCGTGCCCGCTGCAGCAGTCGCGACTTGAGGATGCGCATGGCGACCGCCCGGTTCTGCATCTGAGAGCGTTCGTTCTGGCAGGTCACCACGGTCCCGGTGGGGACGTGTGTGATCCTCACCGCAGAATCGGTCACGTTCACGTGCTGGCCGCCTGCCCCGGACGATCTATAGGTCTCGATGCGAAGATCGTCTGGATCGATCTCGACCTCGACGTCCTCCTCCATCTCGGGGATCACGTCGACCGAGGCGAAGGACGTGTGCCGCCGCTTCTGCGCGTCGAACGGAGATATCCGAACCAGCCGGTGGACCCCTCGTTCGGCAGCGAGCAGTCCGTAGGCGTGGCGGCCGTCGACGGTGACGGTCGCGCTCTTGATCCCCGCCTCCTCTCCGGGGGTCACCTCCACCAGCTCCGCCTTCAAACCTCGATCCTCGGCCCACCGGAGGTACATGCGCAGCAACATCTCGGCCCAGTCCTGTGAGTCGGTGCCCCCCTCGCCGGCGTGGATCTCGAGGATCGCCGGATACTCGTCGAACTCGCCGCCGAGCAGGGCCAGGACCTCGACGACGGAGAGCTCTCGCTCCAGCGCCGCCACCTCCGCCGCGGCCTCGGCTCCGGCCTCGTCGTCCCCCTCCGAGACCGCGAGCTCCCACAGGACGCGGGCGTCAGAGGCCTTCGACTCCAGGCGTTCGAACGTCGACACGTCGTCCGACACGCGCGCCATCTCCCCCATCACCTTCTGCGCGTTGTCGGGGTCGTCCCAGAGATCCGGCGCTGAGGAGGCCTTCTTGAGCTGGTCTAGGCGCGCGCGCTTTGCCTCGACGTCAAAGGTAGTCCTTTATCTGGGCGAGCTTCTCGCCGATGGACGAGAGCCGGTCGGTTAATTCCTCCATGCAGGTAACAAGGTTAATGGGTCAGAGCTCGATCCTGGTGACGGTGCCGTCGTTCTGATTCACGACCCACACGCTCCCGAAGCCGACCGCCACGCCCTGGGGCTGGTCGCCGACCGAGATCCGGCCGACGACCCGGTTGCGGCCGGGGTTGATGATCGCGACCTCGTCGTCGGCCGCCGACGTCACCCACACGAAGCCCTCCCCCACCGCGATGCCGTTCGGGCGTCGCCCCACCGGGATCGTCTCGGTCGCTCCGGTCGTGGGATCGACACGCGTCACCGTGTCACCGGCGAAGTTTGCAACCCAGAGCGCGCCCTCCCCGGCGGCCATCGCAGTCGGAGAGGTTCCGACCACGATCTCGTCGAGCACCTCTCCCGAGCGAGGATCGACGCGGACGACAACGTCATCGACGACGT
>JBOGWZ010000164.1:0-4225 GCA_050694075.1 Actinomycetota bacterium
CCCGACGAGAACGCCATGTCGATCTTCTCCGCATAGGTCTCGGTGATGTAGACCGCGTCCTCGGCCAGCGGCGTCTCGAACTTCTTCGTCACGTGTATCTCCGCGTCCACTGGCCGCCCGTTGGGACCGAGCACGCGCCCAGTCACCACGGCATGCGTGTCGGCGTCGGCCGCCGCCTCGGCGAGGATCAGGAAGGCCGTCATGACGCCCTTCCAGCTCGATCCGACCTCGTCCGCGTACGGGGGGTGGAACGCCGTGCCGTGTTCGAACGTGTAGCCGAGCGCCCCCAGCACTCCGTACGCGTAGTCGGACGTCGTGCCGGTGGTGGCGTAGAGCTCGATCCCCTTGATGTTGCGGTAGCCACCCATCGCCCTTGCCATCCGTCCGCCGAGACGCGCGAGCAACGGCTCGTCCGGAGAGTCCTTGGACGTCTCACCCCACGGGCGGATCACCAGGTTCGAGTAGGTGTGGTTGCTGACGATGCCGGTGACGCTGCGGGACAGCATGATGTCCTGCACGTTGGCGGCCTCGGGCTCGGAGAACGGTCCCAGTCCCCGGTAAGTCTGAGTGAACGGCAGGCTCGACGAACCGTTCTCGCCTCCCCAGTGGAAGCTGTAGTTGCGGTTGGGATCGACGCCGTAAGCATCCGGGTTCTTCTGAGCAACCGGAACCGTCACGCCGGTGAATGATCTCCTGTTCTTCCGCCAGTAGCCCTCGAAGCCGTTGCCCCCGCCCAGAGTCGGACTCTGAATCGGGGACTCACGCGAGTAGTCGAAGCCGTCGGGGTTGACGATCGGCACCACGATCACGCGCGCCCGCTCGAGTAGGTCGCCGACGCGCCCCCCCTTCCCGGAGTTCTCGATCAGGTAGTGGATGAAGATCATCGGGTACTCGGCGGCGGGCCACTCCCGCGCGTGATGGATCCCGTCGATGTAGACGACCGGGCGTCCGTCGTCGCGCCGCACGCCCTTCGCGAGCTCGACACCGAACACCGGGCGGCCCTCGAGCGTCTTGTTTGGAAGTTTCAGCAATCGCACGAGCCCGGGGTTCCTCTTGGCAAGAGCCGCCAGCTCGTCGTTGTAGTCGACGAGATGACGATAGTCCTTGCGGTCGGGTCCCGGTAGCCGCACGAGAGGCTGCGGGCCGCTGAAGCGCGCGGCGTCGCGCGCGGCGACGTCGGCCACGACGATGTCGTAGTCAAAACCCGCCTCCTGCAGCTCGGCGGCATCACCCGGCCACAGCAGCACCTCGACTCGCCCGGAGACGAGGTTGTGCGTCTCGTCGAAGTGCGACGCGACGTAGGCGGCCTCGGCGGGGGTGGCGACCTCCACGCGAGCCAGAGCGAGCCCGCTCACCTCGGTCCGACCGGCGGGGGCGAGGGCGGCGAGCAACAGCACGGCGAGCGCCGAGATCAGAAGTTTCCGCATATCCGACCTGTTCTCCGCCGCACCCCTCCCCCCCTTCCCTCAGCGGGCCGAGCAAGGGGCGGGGGAGGAACGCGGTGACTCGACGAGAAGTAATTGAGAGCGAGTTGAGTGGGAAGTCCCGGATGCGGGATCCCAGTATCCATAGGGAGGTTTCGCATGAGCTACGTCGCGCTCAGGCGTGCGGTGGCCGTCACTGCTTCGGTTGCTCTGGTGTTTTCGGCCCTATGGGCCACACCGGCCGAGGCCCAGAAGAAAAAGATCAAGTGCCCGGCTTTCTCCGCCGGCTACGAAGACGCCGCGGAAGCGGAGACCATCAAGGTCACGGACAAGGCTACGGAAAAGAAGCCGGTCACCGTCGAGTTCGACCATCCGCCGTCGCTCGTCGCGGTCGCGGACGACTACAAGTACTACAACGTGCAGATCTTCTCGAAGGCCCGGCAGACGGGCCTGTACATCCGCGAGGAGTTCAATGAGGTGAGCGACATCGATCTCTTCCTCTACGACGAAGGGGGCGAAGAGGTGGCGTCATCGGGTGCGTTCAACCCGGCCCCCATCCCGGGATTGACCGACGCCGACGGCAACGGCGGCTCAGGTTACGAGTCGATCAGCGGATTCGCGACGGAGCGGTGTGCCGGATTCTCGATCGAGAGCCATGCGTTCCTGACGCCCGGAACGGACGTCGCGCTGACGATCTGGCTCGGAAAGCCGGCAAAGGCAGAAGAAGAGGAGTAGAGCTCAGCGTCGAAGGCGCCGCAGCGACAGAGCGGCGAGACCCCCGAGCAGCACCACGACCACCAGCGCTCCGTAGCCACCGGGGGCCGGGTCGCCCGCGGGGGAAGGTGACCGCGTCGGGGTCACGGACGGCGTCGGCTCGCGCTCGGCGGGTGAAGGCGTGGAGCGGCGACGCGCTGCAATCGGCACGACCTTGACCGCGCCCGGCGTGGAGAAGTAGAGGCCCCGCGGCCCCCACGCGAGCGCGATCACGGGCTCGCCCGCGTCCACGAAGACTTCGTCGGACACCGCACTTCTGCGCGCATCGTCGAGACGCACCCGGTGGATTGTTCCGTCACCGAACGTCCCGAAGAACAGATCGCCGCGGTATTCCCTCTGGGCACGATCGGGAGGAGCGAACGCGATGCCGGTCGGCACGATGATCTCGGGGTAATCGAGGAGTGGGTCGTGATAGCTCCCCTCGATGCCCTCGGGGGGGTCGCCCGGGCCGTTGAGAAGGGGCCACCCATAATTGCCTCCCGGCACGATGCGGTCGATCTCGTCGTGCGAGCTGGGTCCGTTCTCCGTAACGAACGCATTCCCCGACACCGGGTCGATCGCGATCCCGAAGGGATTGCGCAAACCGATCGCGTACGCGGCCGAGTCGCCAAAGGGATTGTCGCCGGGAACATCGCCCTGGGGCGTGTAGCGGTAGACCTTGCCTCCGAGCTCGCCGGGTTGCTGCGCGCGGTCGGAATCGTGTTGCTCCCCGTTCGTGACGAGCAGATTCCCATCGGGAGCGAACGCCACCCCACCCCCGTTGTGGTAGCCGGAGGCGGGGAGCCCATCGACGACTATCGCGGGTTCTCCGCGCGGCAGCGGGACTCTATGAACGCGGTTGGAGGCGCCGTCGGGAGCGGTCGCGAACGCGTAGAGGAAGGAGTCGTCCGGCGCCACGGCGAGGCCCAGGAGCCCTGTTTCCCCGGACGTGATCGTCGGGATCGTCGCCAGGAGATCGGCCCGCCGGGATCCATCCTCGACGACCATGATCCGACCCGCCCGTTCACTCACGTACATCGTGCCGTCCGAGTCGAACGCGATGCCCGCGGGAAAGTCGAGCTCCACGACGGTCACGGCCTCCTGGGCCGACGAAGATCCCGGCAGGAGCGCCGCGACCACGAAGCCCGAGAGAAGAGCGGCGCGCCTCGTTCCCTACCCCTTCTTGTTGCCCGACCTGTCACGCCCGGGCGAAGGCGAGCCCTCGGCCGGCGACTGGGTGGGGGCCGGCTGGACGGGAGAGTCCTGCGTGTTCGGACACTCTTGATCCTCGGGACCCTTCTCTCTGAACGCGTCGATGTACCCGCGCATCGCGCTCGCATCGAGTTCGTCGAGCCTCATCATGCGTCCCCACGAGACCACCGCGATCGGTGTCTCCATGACCGGGTACGGAGCGGAGAAGACATGCGAGTCGAAGTCGCGCGCGATCGACTCGATCAGAGCGATGTCGTCTGGGGGCACCTCGGGTGTGAACAGGAGGCCGACCGCGCCGTGCTCGAGGGTGTGCACGAGATTCTCGTTCGGGATCGGCTGTCCGAAGACGCCGCAGGGGGCCGGCGTACCGGCGTGTGGGCCGGCGACCGGCGGGGTGGTCTCGTAATCCACCGCGCCCTGGACGTGCTCGCCAACACCGGTGGCGCCGAACGAGCTGACCGGATGCCCCTCGATCTCGCTCGGTCCAGAGCCGCGCAGGAAGAGGAACCAGAACACCACGCCGAGGAGCGCCGCCACCGACAGCCACCGGACGATCCTCTCGCGCTGCTGGCGTCGTCTCCGAGCGGCCTGCGCCCGCGCCTTCGCTTCCCTCCGCGCCTCGAGCCTCTGCCTGCGTCGCTCCTGCGCCTCCGCCCCCGCGCCGGCGACCTTCTTCCTGGATCTCTTCTTCGCCATCGAGCAACGAAGGCTATCTTGACCCGTCGATGACGGAAGACTTCTGGCGCGACGTGCTTGTGTGGGCTCTCGCGCTCAACGCCGTGGTGGGGTTGGTCTATCGCACGTACCGGCTGACCAAGGGCGGTCCGATATCGGAC
>JBOGWZ010000165.1:0-4210 GCA_050694075.1 Actinomycetota bacterium
CTTCGGGGGCCGCGGCGAGACGGTGACGGATCCCGAGGATCTCGGAGCGGCGTTGCGGCGAGCGCTCGACTCGGGCGAGCCCTACCTGGTCAACGTGCTCACCGATCCCGAGATCGCGTATCCACGCTCGGCGAACCTCGCCTAGTAGGTCATCGCGTTAGTCACGTCCACGATTGCGGCAATGGATCGGAGCCCGGATTCCCGCCCTCTTTCAGGGAGAATGCGAACGTGTCACACCCGACCCATAGCCTCCTCGCATGGCTACGACCGTGCACCGCAGCGCCCGCATCCGAGTGCGGGCGACCAGGGCCCAGCGCAGGCGGCTCCTCGCGCTCATGGAGGCCGCCGGCGACGTGTGGGCGTGGGTGATCGACTGCAACCGCACGCTTGCGTCGTGGGGGTGCCGCCCCGTGGTTAACTTCCAGGCGCTGTGCCGGGAGCTCACCGGGACCTCGTTCGGCGAGCTCCCGCGGCTGGCGGCCGAGGACGTCCTCAAGCGCTACAGCCACGCGTGGTTCGCCGCCGCCAAGCGGCGCGCCATGGGACAGCGGGCCGGGTTTCCCCGCCGCAAGCGTCGCCTCGTCCCGGTGCGCTTTCGCGCCGGGACGTTCGCCGTCTCCGGACGCTGTGTGCGGCTCGCGACCGCGCGCGGCTCTCACGAGCTGTGGGTTCGCCTGGCGCGCGACGTCCCCTACGACCCGGGGACCCTGCGGGCGGTGACGGTCGTGGTCGAGGCGGCAGCCGTCTACCTCGACGTCACCGCCGAGCTCAAGGTCGAAGAGCACGGCCTCGACCCTGCCCGGATCGCGGGGGTCGATCTCGGCATCATCCACCCGTTCGCGGCCGCGTCCGGCAACGAAGCGTTGGTTGTCTCCGGGCGGGCGATCCGGGCCGAGGGGCGCATGCACCTCGCCGACACCAAGGCGCGCGCCAGAAAGATGTCGCCCAAGGCCCCCGCCCGGGGCCGGCGCGGGAGCAGGAGGTGGAAACGGCTGAGGGCGCGTCAGCGCTGCCAGGAGGCGCGTCACAGGCGCCGGGTCCGCTGCGCACAGCACCGCGCCGCCAAGGAAGTCGTGGAGTGGGCGAAGGCGCGCGGCGTGGGCACGCTCGTGGTCGGCGACCCCACCGGCATCTGCGACAACCACTCGGCGCGCCACCACAACCTCCGTCTTCGACAGTGGCGGCGGACCCATCTCATGGCAGCGCTTCGCGACAAGGCGCAGCGGGCCGGGATGCGGGTCGTGCTGATCGACGAGCGCGGGTCGTCGTCGATCTGTCCCGAGTGCCGCGCCCGGGTCCCGAAGCCCCGGGGTCGATCGTTTGTTTGTCCTACCTGTGGTTTCAGCGGGCACCGCGACGTCGTCGGCGCCCGCAACATCGCCGCGTCGCGCGGCGGGATCACGAGCAGTCCAACACTCGTGACGCACCGTCGAGCGGGGGCTCCCCCCGCACGGCGTGACCGGCGGCGACATCTCTACGATCGTCGCCGGTCCTGCCTGGTTCCGGGCCTCCCGGGCAACCGGGAGTCGCTCGCCGAGGATGAGCCCTTGGCGAGGATCGCGTGAGTTCACGAGACGGGGACTTACGCGAAGGAGCACTAGTAGGGTCGCACCCCGTGGATGAGCTCTTGCAACGCGCCCTCGACGCCGCGACCTCGGCGGGCGCCGACTACGCCGACGTGCGCGGGGTGGAGACGGCGACGGAGTCGCTGTCGGTGCGCGGCCCCGTCGTGGAGGGTCTCGACCGCTCGGAGTCGATCGGGTTCGGCGTCCGGGTGCTGGTCGCAGGGTCCTGGGGCCACGCCTCCTCGGCCCTTCTTTCGAACGGAGAGGCGTCCCGGGTGGCGAAGACCGCCGTGGAGGTGGCGCGCGCCAGCGCGACCGCACAGACGAGGCCGGTCGAGCTCGCGCCGGAACCGGTGCACCGCGACCGGTGGGCCACCGCCGTGGAGGTGGACCCGTTCGCGGTCTCGCTGGAGGACAAGGTGGGGCTCCTGGTGGCCGCCACCGAAGAGATGGGCCGGATCACGAGTGTGCGGGTCGCCCGGGGCACGATCGACCTCCTTCGACAGACGACGCGGCTCGTCTCCTCGGAGGGTTCGCGTATCGAGCAGCTGATCACGCACACGGGGGCCGGGATCGAGGCGATCGCGGTGGCCGACGGGGAGACGCAGCAGCGGTCGTATCCCGGTTCTTTCCGGGGTCATTTCGGCGCCGGGGGCTTCGAGATAGTGGAGGCCATGGACCTCGCGGGCAACGCGCGTCGGACCGCGGAGGAGGCCGCGGCGCTTCTCGCCGCCGACGAATGCCCGACGGGCCCCACGACACTCGTGCTCGACGGACATCAGGTGATGTTGCAGGTGCACGAGTCCGTCGGGCACCCGACCGAGCTCGACCGCGTGCTGGGCATGGAGGCCGCTTTCGCCGGCACCTCGTTCGTTGGGGTGGCGGATCTCGGCGAACTGCGCTACGGGTCCGAGCTCGTGAACATCACCGCCGACGCCACGATCCCCGGTGGTCTCGGCAGCTTCGGCTACGACGACGAGGGGGTGGCGGCTCAGCGGGTCGACCTGATCCGGGATGGGGTTCTCGTCGGGTTCCAGACGTCGCGGGAGACCGCGGCCTCGATCGGGCACGAGCGCAGCAACGGGACGATGCGCGCGGAGGGGTGGGAGAACTTCCCACTGATACGCATGACCAACATCAACTTGATGCCGGGGGAGGGCTCGCTCGAGGATCTGATCGGGGACGTCGACGACGGAGTTTTCATGGCCACCAACAAATCGTGGTCGATAGACGACAAGCGTAAGAACTTCCAGTTCGGTTGCGAGATCGCATGGGAGATCAAGAACGGAGCGCTCGGTCGCATGCTGAAGAACCCTCGCTACACGGGGATCACTACCGATTTCTGGTCTTCGTGCGACGCCGTCGCCGGCGAGCTGGAATGGAAGGTGTGGGGTACACCGAACTGCGGAAAGGGACAACCCGGACAGGCGATGCGAGTGGGCCACGGCACGGCTCCCGCCAGGTTCCGCAACGTCACGGCCGGGTTCACGCAGTGACCGAGCCGTCGCCCGATCTTCTTCCCGTCACGCTCGAAGAGGCGCGGACCGCCGCGAGGTCGGTCCTCGATCTCCCCGGCGCCGATGGGGTGGAGGTGATCGTCGCCGGTTCGAGGAGCGGGGTCACCCGCTACGCTCGCTCGGAGATCATCCAGAACACCGCCCGCACCGAAGTGCGCGCCTACGTGCGGGTTATCGCGAGTGACCGCGTAGCATCCGCCACTACGAACCAGCTCGATCCCCTCAGGATGCGCTCGGCGGCGTCCTTCGCACTCGAGGCGGCAAACGCTTCGCCTCCGGACCCCGAGTTTCCCGGCCTTGCGTCCCCCGACGAGATCGGCCGGCCCGAACCCTGCTACCAGTGGGACGACGAGACCGCGGCCGCGACCCCCTCTCAGCGCGCGCAATCCGTGCGGGAGATCCTGAAGGCCGCGACGTCCGACAACGCGGCTGGGATCTACGAGACGGGCGCGCATTGCTTCGCGGTGTTCTCATCAGGCGGTGTGGATTGCTTCGACGCGTATACGCGGTGCGCTACGACCTGCCTGGTCGATACTGGCGATGCAACCGGTTGGGGCGACGACTCGTCGCACGCGCTGTCCGAGGTCGATGCAGTGGCGGCAGCCGAACGAGCCGCGCGCAAGGCCGAGGCGGGCGGAGGACAGGTCGACGTCGAGCCCGGGAGTTACGAGGTCGTGTTGGAACCGGCGGCGGTTGCGACGATGCTCGAGTACCTGTCCTACGCGGGGATGGGCGCCAAGCAAGTGATCGAGGGCGAGAGCTTCCTTGCGACGCGTGCCGGGGAGTCGGTGGCGGCCCCCCCGGTCACGGTCGCCGACGACGTCCATCATCCCCGTTCCGTCGGGATCGGCTTCGACTTCGAAGGTGTTCCGCGGAGGCGAGTTCCGGTGATCGATCGCGGCACGGCCACCGGTCCGGTCAGTGACCTCCGCACTGCACGCAAGCTGGGCGTCGAGCCGACCGGTCATTCCTCGGGATCCACCGAGTTCGGGCCCTACGCTGCCAACGTGGTGCTCGAAGCCGGGGAGTCGTCGCTCGAGGAGCTGATCGCCGGGGTCGAGGACGGGCTTCTCGTCACCCGCTTCCACTACGTCAACATCCTCGACCGGCCCGCGACACTGCTGACCG
>JBOGWZ010000166.1:0-4202 GCA_050694075.1 Actinomycetota bacterium
CGCGCGCAGTACACGGCCTCGGCCGCAAGCGGAAGCCCACCCGGCGCCAGCGGGATCTCCAGGCCCTCGCGCTCCGCGATGTCGAGCACCGCGAGGGCGCGGTTCCCATAGCAGCGGACGAGGTTGGACGCGGCTGCGTCGGGGATCCCGAGCCGCCGGGCCCGTCGCTGCACCATGAGCCCGAGCGTCGTGAGGTTGGTCACACCCAGTCGTATCCACTCCGTCCTCGATCCGACGGCGTCTTCCACGGCGCGATCGACGGCGTCCTTCGCCATGCGTCGGTAGGTCGTGAGCTTGCCGCCGGTGATGCCGACGATCCCCGGGGCCATCTCGTAGACGGAGTGACGTCTGGACAGGTCGGCGGTCTGACCCGCCTTCCCGGCGACGAGAGGTCGGAGCCCGGCGAACGCACCGGCCACGTCCGACTCGTCGAGATCGGTTCTGAAGGAATGGTTGACCGCATCGAGGACGTAGGCGCGGTCCTCGGCATCGACGTTCGGTTCGTCGAGGCCTCCCGCGTAGGGAGTGTCGGTGGTGCCGACGAGCACGGAGTCGAGCCAGGGGATGACGAACAACATGCGCTGGTGCTCGGCGTCGGGGATGAACGCGGCCGCGTCGCCGAGCCCGATCGCGTCGCGCGCGAAGACGAGATGTATGCCCTTCGACGGCCTCAGCCGCGCTGCCGCATCCGGATCGGCCAGTCGTTCCACCGCGTCGCCCCACACTCCGGCGGCCACGATCACGCGGCGGGCCCTCACCGTGAAGCGATCTCCGCTGCCGGCGTCCTGGACCTCGACCTCGCACCCCGCCTCCGAAGACTCGAGGTTGACCGCCGCGGCATGATTGACCACCACCGCGCCGTGACGCCGAGCGGCCATCAAGACCTCCATGACGAGGCGCACGTCGTCGGTCTTGCTGTCGTAGAAGACGAAGCCTCCGCGCAGCTTCGCCTTCGGGAGCGGCGGGACCAGCCGTTCGGTCTCCTCGGGGTCGACGTAGCGGTGGATGCGCAGGTTCTTGAAGCTCGCAAGTGCGTCGTAGGTCCACAGTCCGACGCCGAACTTGGCGCGCAGCGCTCGGCGCGACACGGGGATGACGAACGGGATCGGCACCACGAGTTGGGGGGCAAGGCGGGCCAGCAATCCCCGTTCGGTCGAGGCCTCCCGGACCAGTCCGAAGTCGCGCTGCTCGAGATAACGGAGGCCTCCGTGCACGAGCTTCGACGACTTGCTGGAGGTGCCGGAGGCGAAGTCGGCGCGCTCGACCAGGCCGACGGACAGGCCCCGTGAGGCGGCGTCCAGCGCGACGCCGCCGCCGGTGATCCCGCCGCCCACCACCAGCACGTCGAGCTCCTCGGAGGTCGCCAGGCGTTCGAGCGCCTCCGAGCGAGCCCCGAGGCTCACAGGAGCCCCGCCGCCCAGCTCACGACGTTGACCGCCCCGACCACCACCAGGACCGCGGCGATGAGCACCAACGGCCCCCACCACCAGTCGGATTGACGCTCGAGGGGATCGGCCTCGGCCTCGGCGGTGCGACGGACCACGAGCTGGGGGCCTCCCATCTGAGCGAAGTGGAGGTGCTCCCTCTTGCCCTCGACGACGTCGGCGAGGCCCTGCAGGAGGTCGATCAGCTCACCGTCGTCGACGACGACGGTCGCCTCCCTGACGGGGTCTCCCCGGTGATCTTCGATCTTCATGCTCGCCGGTATTCTCCCGCACGTGCCCGCCGATCTCCGACTTCTCGACGATGACCAGCGCGCGCTTGCGCAGCTTGTCCGAGAGTTCGGAGCGCAGGAGGCGGCGCCCCGCGCGGCGGAATATGAGGCGCGCGCGGAGGACCCCGCCCCCCTGTACGCGAAGCTCGCCGATATCGGCGTGACCGGGATCCCCTTTCCGGAGGAGCACGGGGGAGGAGGCCAGCCCTACGCGACCTACCTCCTCGTCATCGAGGAGCTCGCCTACGCGTACGTGGCGCTCGCCATCGGGCTCTCCGTGCACACGCTGTGCGCGTTCGCGACCAACGAGTTTGGAACGAAGGAGCAGAAGAAGGAGGTCCTCGAGAAGCTCACCGCGGGGGAGTGGTTCGGCGCCTATGCGCTGTCCGAGCCCCACTCGGGGTCCGATGCCGCCGCCCTGTCAACGAAGGCGGTGCGGACCGACGGCGGTTACCGGATCAGCGGCAGCAAGGTCTTCTGCACGCGCGGGGCCGAGGCCGACGTGGTGCTGCTCATGGCCCGCACCTCGGACGAGGGGCCGAACGGGATAACGAGCTTCCTCGTCGAGCGAGGAACCCCCGGGTTCTCCGGCGCGAAGAAGGAGGACAAGATGGGCTGGCGCTCGTCCCCGACGTGGATGCTGTCGCTGGACGACGCCGAGGTCCCCGCGACGCGCCGGCTGGGGGAGGAGGGGGCGGGTTTTCGGATCGCGCTGGCGTCGCTCGACTCGGGGCGGCTCGGCATCGCCGCGTGCGCGGTGGGGCTGGCGCAGGTCGCGCTCGACGCGGCCCTCGCGTTCACCTCCGAGCGGGAGCAGTTCGGCCGACCCGTGGCGCACAACGAGGGAGTTCAGTTCATGCTCGCCGACATGGCGACCCAGATCGAGGCCGGGCGCGCTCTCTATCGGCGCGCTGCGGCCCTGCGCGATGAGGGCGAGGACTACGGCATGCAAGCGGCGCAGGCGAAGCTCTTCTGCACCGACGCGGCGATGCGCGTCACGACCGACGCGGTGCAGCTCCACGGCGGCTATGGATACATCGCCGAATACCCCGCCGAGCGATACATGCGCGAGGCGAAGGCGCTTCAGATCGTCGAGGGCACTAACCAGATCCAGCGCTACGTGATCGGTCGGGAGCTCACGGGAGGCTGACTCTTCCCCTACTCCGGGGGACCCAGCATGGGGCGCCGCTCGAACGGCGTCGACAGCACGACCGTGGTACGCGTAACGACCTCGAGCTTGGCCCTCAGCGCGTCCACGAGCTCCTCGAGCGCGCTCGTCGACGGGGCACGCACGACGAGCGCGTAAGAGTTGTCTCCCGCGACCGAGTAGCACGACTCCACGAGCGGGAACTCGGCCACCTTTGCCGGGACGTCGGTGGGGGAGGTGGGACCCAGCGCCAGGCTCACCACGGCGGTGATGGGGAAGCCTGCAGCGCCGAGATCGACGTCGGCACGGTACCCCTTGACGACGCCCGAGCGCTCGAGCTTGCGCACGCGGTCGTGGACGGAGGACGCGGCCAGGCCCACGCGCACCCCGACCTCGGCGTAGGGGAGCCGGGCGTCCCTTTCCAGCTCCGCGAGGATTCTGCGGTCCTTCCCGTCCATTGCGCCCTCCATCGCCCCTCGGGGGCCGAACAGGGTTCCGTTTGAGGGGCTAATCGCCTAATATACTTCGGAAGGCTGCCCAAGCGAAGGGATCCCGGATGGAGGCCACCTCGGACGTCGTGCGCAGGGTGCCCCGTGCCCACGCCGCCGACCAGCCCTACCGCTACCCGTCCGCGCGGCCGTTCGCCGAGCCGGACTGGCGGCGGCTGCCCGGCTACAGGGCCGTCGCCGACAAGGAGTGGCGCAGCGCCCGATGGCAGCGCCAGCACACGGTCAAGACCCTCGCTGAGCTAAAGGCCGTGTTCAAAGACCTGCTGCCCGACGACCTGACCGCGTCGATCGAGCGCGACCAGCGGGAGCGGGCGACGATGTCGATGCTGGTGCCGCCCCAGATGCTCAACACGATGGACGAGCGCGATCTGTGGAGCGACCCGATCCGGCGCTACATGATCCCGGCCTTCGCCGATCGCGACACCGAATGGCCGAGCCACCCGATGGCGGTGCGCGACAGTCTGCACGAGGCCGACATGTGGGCGGTCGAAGGCCTGACCCATCGCTATCCGACGAAGGTCCTGGCGGAGCTGCTTGCGACCTGTCCTCAGTACTGCGGGCACTGCACGCGGATGGACCTCGTGGGGAACAACGTCCCTCAGGTGCTGAAGTACCGCTTCGAGACGAAGCAGAAGGAACGTCACGAGGCGATCCTGGGCTATGTGCGCGATACCCCGGTCGTGCGGGACGTCGTCGTGTCGGGCGGGGACATGGCGAACCTTCCGATAGGCCACCTGGAGGAGTTCGTGTCAGCGCTGCTGGATATCGAGCACATCCGCGACGTCAGGCTCGCCACCAAGGGCCTCATGGGCCTTCCTCAGCACTTCCTGCA
>JBOGWZ010000167.1:0-4196 GCA_050694075.1 Actinomycetota bacterium
CGAACGACGAAATCCGTGTGCTCGGCCAGAAGGTCGGTGACCTTGCCCTTGCCCTCGTCTCCCCACTGGAGGCCGACGAGAGCTATCCCCGGCACGGCAGTGAGATCAGCGCTCTATCCGGAACTTGATCCGGACGTGCGTCAGGTACTCAGTGATCTTTCCGTCGGAGACGTTGCACGAAGTATCCAGGACCTCCATCCCGGTGATCCCGCGGATCGTCTTGGACGCCTCGGTGAGCGCCTGGTTGGCCGCGTCCCGCCACGACTCCGTGGACACACCGACGAGGTCGATCGTCTTGATGACAGCCACGAGACACGCTCCCGTTCGATGCAAAGCGATCGGACAGGGCGAATTCTAACTGGGGCTCGCCTCCTCGCGACGGCATCGCTCTCGCTCACCCGCAACCTTCAACCCCAAGGGTTCGCTCCGAGCCTCCTCGCGACGGCATCGCTCTCGCTCACCCGAAACCTTCAAGCCCCAGGGTTCGCTCCGAGCGATGCCGTTCGCTCGTCGGGGCCAAAAGACTGGAAAACTGAATGCCTGGTAGCGGGACCACCGCTTCTCTATAGTCAGCGGGAAGGGACCCGTTCCAGGGATCGCGCATAGAAGCGACGACGGGGCCCGTGGGGGTGAGCATGGACAGGCTCTCCACTGGCGACAAGCTGGTCGCCGGCGGCGGCATCGTGTTGCTGATCCTTTCCTTCTTGAAGCCGTGGGCGGAATTCGACACCGGCGAGCTTGGCGGGCTCGCAGGAGTCGGGGACGTGGAGGGCAGCGGCTGGTCAGAGTTCTACGGGTTCTTTCCGCTGAAGCTCGGCCTGATCCTGGCAATAGTTGCCGTCGCCTGGGTCATTGCCAAGGCCGCGGGGGTCGAGCTTCCCCAACTTCCTCCGATCGCCTACGTCGGCGTGGGCGGAGGGGTCCTCCTGCTCGTTCTGCTGACGATGCTGATCGGCCCACGTGGATCGGGGATCCAGTTCGGCGACGCCGGCATCGAGCGGGGTCTCTGGCTCTGGGTGTCGGTGATCCCCGCCGCGGCTATGGCCTGGGGCGGTTACACGCAGATGCAGGAGGCAACCGGCGCCTCACCGACGACGACCTACGGGGGAACTCCCTCGCCCCCGCCGCCGCCGACCGCGTGAGCCACTCGGGTCTCGAAACCGCCGCCGGGCCCTGCTGCCGGCGGCGGTCCATGTCTCGAGGCGATCGAGGGATGATCTAGGGAACCAACTGTCGAGGACGAGGAGATAGACGATGCCGGAGATCGACGTCGAACTCTTCCAGTGGGCCACTTTGGGTCTGCTCGTGCTGCTAGTGATCCTGCTCCTGCTTCTCTACTCGGCCCTCGGTCAGTTGCGCCGGGCTCTGGAGCAGAGGATCGAGGGGCCGCAGGCGGGCACCCGTCTCGAGGAACCTGCCGAGGCGGTTCGGCCCGCCATCGCCCAGCCGACGCCCGCCCAGTCCCATCCGCTGGAGACGGCGCGCCACGAAACCCCGGCCGCACGGCCCACGCCGACGGAGGCTGCGCCGGTCGAGGCCCAGCCGGTCCCCGCCCAGGTCACGGCGCAACAGGAACCACAGGAGCAGCCGTTCGAACGCGACGGGCGCTGGTGGTTCCGAAGGGGCGACGAGTTGCTCGTGTACGACGAACGCGCGGGGCAGTGGGTTCCCGCCCCCGCTCCGACGGCGGCGACGTCGGCCCAGACGGCCGCGGCGGTCGGAACGGCCACGTCTGCGGCCCCGGCGAGCGAGGCGGGGTCGTTCTGGAAGTGCCCATCTTGCGGGGCGGTCAACGGCTCTACCGCGACCTCCTGCCGGATGTGCTTCACCGCTCGTCCCTAGCCATCGGCGGGTCGGCTGCGAGGCGCGCCAGCCCCGGTAGAAGGGGGTCCCGTCCGAGCGCGGTCGCGATGACCAGCCCGGCCCACGTGACGACCCCGACGGCGAACACCCCTCGCGTGGTCGCGGCGGATAACGCGGAACCGGTGTAGAGGGCAGCCGGCCAGAGCGCCCCGAAGATGACCGCCTGCAGGCCATGGGCGCGTACACGCGCGTTCCGACCCCGGAGATAGGCAACGAGACCCGAGAGAGGCGGCAACACATACGAGAGGGCGGCCACGGCGTGACGGTACCGGACCGGCATGCACCGCGAGAGGGGTAAGTATGGAGAGATGTCCAATCGACTGGCCCAGGAAACAAGCCCATACCTCCTCCAACACAAGGACAACCCGGTTGATTGGTACCCGTGGGGGGAGGAGGCGTTAGCGCGCGCGAGTGCGGAGGACAAGCCGATCCTGCTCTCGGTCGGTTACGCCGCTTGCCACTGGTGTCACGTAATGGAGCACGAATCTTTCGAAGACGACGAGACCGCGGCGTTGATGAACGAGCACTTCGTGTGCATAAAGGTCGATAGAGAAGAGCGACCCGATCTCGACTCCATCTACATGGACGCCGTTCAAGGGATGAGCGGTCACGGCGGATGGCCCATGACCGTATTCCTCACGCCGGAAGGGGTGCCCTTCTACGGAGGCACCTATTTCCCGAATGAGGACCGGCACGGCCTTCCGTCATTCAAGAAGCTTCTGCTCGCCGTCACCCAGGCGTGGCGAGAGAGGCGAAGCGAGATCGAGGAGCAGGGGCGACGGCTCGTCGGCTACATCGGCCAGATGGCGAAAATGGGTGCGTCGCCAGATCCGATAACCGACGACCTGCTTCGCCACGCGTTCTCACAACTGAAGGCCGCGTTCGATCCCGAACATGGCGGCTTTGGGGGAGCGCCCAAGTTCCCGCAGGCCATGACCATCGACCTCTTGCTCCGGCTCGGACGGAGGGGGAACTCTGAGGCCTCCGATATGGCCGCTCGCACGCTCGACGCGATGGCGGCCGGCGGGATCTTCGATCAGCTCGGCGGAGGATTCCATCGCTATTCGGTGGACCGCTACTGGCTCGTCCCCCATTTCGAGAAGATGCTCTACGACAACGCCTTGCTCCTGCGAACCTACGCGCGCTCATCCTTGGAAACGGGGTCGGAGAGGCATCGCGACGTTGCGGAGGCCGTCGCCCACTGGATGCTTACCGAGATGCGGGACGAAGCCGGCGGCTTCTACTCCTCGCTGGACGCGGATTCCGAGGGAGCCGAGGGAAGGTTCTACGTCTGGGACTACGACGAGCTCGCTCGTCTGCTCGGCCACGATCTCGACCCGGCCGCCCGCCATTGGGGATTCACGCGCGAGGGCAACTTCGAAGGGAGCAACATCCCAGTGTGGGCGAACGATCCCTCTGATCGTGACGCGATCGCGCGAGCGCGGGAGAAGTTGACGACAACACGAGCGGAGCGCATCCGGCCCGAGACCGACACGAAGGTGTTGGCCTCGTGGAACGGACTCGCGGCGGCAGCGCTCGCGGAGAGCGGAGCCGCACTCGGGAGGCGGGCATGGGTAGAAGCCGCTCGAGAAGCGATGGGTTTCGTTCTCGACACAATGCTCGTCGACGGCCGGCTGATGCGGTCGTACCGTGCAGGATCGACCCGGCATCTAGGGGTGTGCGAGGACTACGCGTTCTGCCTCGAGGCCTGCCTCGCGTTGTACGAAGCGACGTTCGAGATCGCGTGGCTGGATCGAGCCCGGAGCCTGGCCGACGACACGATGAGACTGTTCGTCGACCCCGACGGGGGCGGCTTCTTCACCACCGGGTCAGATGCAGAAGCACTCGTCACGCGTCCGAAGGACCTTCTCGACAACGCCGTCCCGTCGGCGAATTCCGTCCTCGCGCTCGAACTCCAGAGGCTGGCGCTGTTCACGGGTAATAACGAGTACGAAAGGGCGGCGGTGTCGGCGATCCGGCCCGTGCGGGACGCCGTGATGCGCTCGCCGCAGGCCTTCGGGCATGTGCTCGGAGCGATCGACTTCTACACGTCGGACCCGGCGGAGGTCGTGATCATTGGCGCCGCGGGTGACTCGGACACGGAAGCGTTGCTAGAGGCGGTTCGATCACGTTTCGTTCCGAACAAGATCCTGATTGCGTCCTCCGATCCCACCTCGCTCGAAGAGCGCATCCCTCTGTTGCACGGTAGGACGCGCCTCGATGGACGCGCCTCTGCTTACGTCTGTCACCATGGAACCTGCCGGGCGCCGGTATCGGAGCCCGACGCGCTGGCGACGCAACTCGCGTGAGCGACGACATCAAGATCGGGCGAG
>JBOGWZ010000168.1:0-4194 GCA_050694075.1 Actinomycetota bacterium
CCTGGAGCTCCTTGAGCTGACGAGAGCGCGCCGCGAAGTCGGTGGCTCGCCGCAACTTGTGCTGCTGGAACGCCTCGCGCGCGTTGCCGGTCACCGTGTCGAGTAACGAGCGCTTCTCCCCTCGGCGCGGCACCCGCACCGACACGTTCGCGGCTCTCATCTCCTTCAGCCAGCGAGCGATGACGTCGCCGCCCTCCGGCGGCACCGGGACGAGCACCTCCTTGGGCACGTCGTTCTCGGAGTAGAAGCGCTCCAGGAAACGCGCCACGAGCTGGGAGCGGTCGAGGTCCTCGACCTTGTCGACGATGAACCCCTTGCGGCCGGTGACTCGTCCGCGGCGCACGAAGAAGATCTGGAAGGCCGCCTCCAGCTCGTCCTCGACGAGCCCGATCACGTCCATCTGCTCCCTCTCGGAGGTGACCATCTGCTGGCGTTCGATGGCCTTCCGGACGTTCTCCAGCTGGTCGCGGAACTTCGCCGCCAGCTCGTACTCCTGCTCGGTCGATGCTTCTCGCATCTGGTCTTCCAACCGCGCCAGCACCGGTCTCGTGTTCCCGTCGAGGAAGTCGCACATCTCCTCCACGATCCGCCGGTGCTCCGCGGCGTCGACGGCCCCCACACATGGCCCCGAGCAGCGCTCGATGTGGAACAGCAGACACGGCCGCCCCCTCCGGCGGCAACGGTCGAACACCCCTTGGGAGCACGTCCGCATCGGGAAGGTCCTGAGTAGCAGGTCGAGCGTCTCCCGGATGGCATACGCGTGTGCGAACGGGCCGTAGTAGCGAACGCCTTTCCTCTTCGGCCCCCGATATACGCGCGCACGGGGATAGTCCTCGTCGAGGGTGATGGCGAGGTACGGATAACTCTTGTCGTCCCGATAGCGGACGTTGTAGCGAGGGCGGTGCTCCTTTATCAGATTGACCTCGAGGTGCAGGGCCTCGATCTCGTTGTCCGTGACGATCCACTCGAGATCGCCGGCGGCGTCGACCATCGCGCGCGTGCGTGGGTGCAGCTCCGGCCCGAAGTAGTTCGAGATCCGGCTGCGCAGCGACTTCGCCTTGCCGACGTAGATCACGCGGCCCCTGCCGTCCCGGAACAGGTACACACCGGGAGCCGTGGGGATCGAGCCCGCGGCGGGACGATCGAGCCTCTTGGTCATCGCCTTCCATTGTCCCAGCAGCGGTCGGCTTTCCGTTTTCCTTCTAGTTCCCCCCGGCGCCTCTCCTAAGGTCCGGACGGCGTTCGCGCGTCACTTCCTCGGAGCGCTCGGCGCGCCAGTGCGCGACGGCCTGATGATCGCCGGATAGAAGCACCTCTGGGACGCGATGGCCCCGGAAGTCCGCGGGACGGGTGTAGTGCGGATACTCCAGCAGACCGGAGGCGTGGGACTCGTTCTCCAGTGACTCCACGTTCCCCACCACCCCCGCCACCAGCCGCGAGGTGGCCTCGATCACGACGAGAGCGGCGAGCTCGCCCCCCGCCAGCACGTAGTCGCCGATCGACAGCTCTTCGTCGGCGAGATGCTCTGCCACCCGTTCGTCCACCCCCTCGTAGCGTCCGCACACGAGAACGAGGTGCGGGAGCCGTGCCAATTCCTGCGCTCGAGCCTGGTCGAAGACGCGCCCGCGCGGAGACAGCAGGATCACGTGAGCGTCGCCGACGCTCACCGCCTCCACCGCCGCGAAGATCGGCTCGGGACGCATGACCATGCCGGCGCCGCCCCCATAGGGCTCGTCGTCCACGGATCGGTGCCGTCCGATCCCCCATCGCCGTAGGTCGTGTACCTCGACCTCGATCACCCCCGCGGCGATCGCCTTGCCCAAGAGGCTGATCCGTAGTGGCGCCTCGAACAGCTCGGGGAAGAGAGTGATGACGTCGATGCGCATACTCAGTCGAGGAGTCCCTCGGGCGGATCCACTACCACTCGTCGCGCGCCGGTGTCGATCTCGGCGACCATGTCCCTCACCATCGGTATCAGCTTGTCGTCGGTCCCCGACTCCACGCGCAGCAGGTCCTGCGCGGTCCCCGGAACCACCTCGACGACCCGACCTACAACTTCGCCTGCGACCGTCACGACCTCGCACCCGACGAGATCGTGTGGCCAGAACTCGCCGTCTTCGAGTTGTCTCAGGTCGTTTGATCCCACGTAGAGCGCGCCGCGCAGCCCCGCCACGTCGTCGCGCGCGTCGACGCCTTCGAACTTCACGAGGTAACGATCGTGATGGCGACGCGCGGTTTCGACGGTGAGGGCGCGGCCATCTTCGTGAAACAGGCGGCAGCCCGGTTCGAAACGTCGCGGGTCGTCGGAGATGGGGCTCACGTAGACCTCTCCGCGGAGCCCGTGCGGTTTGCCGATCTCGCCCGCAAGCAGACGCTCAGGCGCTGGATCGGTTCGGTTCAGTCCACCACCTCTACCATGATGTTGCGCCCCTCGCGCTGGCCCGCGGCCTTGGCCAGCATCCGCAGCGAGCGTACGAGGCGACCGCGCTTTCCGATGATCTTGCCCATGTCGTCGGGATGCACCGACACCTCTAGGACCACGCCCCTGTCGTCTTCCACCTCGGTCACCTCGATCTCGTCGGGATGATCGACGAGCCAGGGACCGACGAACTCGATCAGCTCCCGGGTCATTGCGCGTCCTCGTCGGGCTCGGCTTCCGGCGCGGCCGGGGCCTGTTCTTCGGCCTCCGGCCGAACCTCGACCTCGGCCCGTTCGGGCTCTTCCTCCGCGGCGGCGACCGTGACCTTCTTCGAAGGACGCTCCCTCGCGGGGGGAGGCGCCACTCCGGTCTCGGCGATCTCGATCAACTTGCTGACCGTGTTGGAGGGCTGTGCCCCCCGGTCTATCCAGTACTTTGCGCGGTCGGTGTCGATCACGACCTCCGAGGGGTCGGTGCGGGGGTTGTAGTGCCCGATCGCCTCGATGATGCGCCCGTCGCGCGGGCTGCGCGAGTCGGCAACGACGACGCGGTAGGCGGGCTGTTTCGCCTTGCCGACGCGCTTCAACCTGATCTTGACCATTGCTCTCCTCGTGTGGGATCCGATTCGGGAACAGGCATATTAGCAGGTCAGAGGCCCTAAAGCCCCACACCGGGCGGCAGCTTCATGCCTCCCGGCAGCCGGCCCTTGCCCCGGGTCATCGTCTTCATCAGCTTGCGCATCTGTTCGAACTGTTTCACCAGCCGGTTCACGTCCTGGACGGTGGTACCGGAGCCGGCGGCGATACGCGCCCGGCGGCTGCCCTTGATCATGGTCGGGTCGTTTCGCTCCTCACCCGTCATCGAGTTGATGATCGCCTCGATCTTCGGCAGCTGCTCGTCTATCTGTGCGTCCGCCATGGGTAGCTTGGACATCCCCGGCATCATCCCGAGAACCTGGGACAGTGGGCCCATACGCTTCATGGCCTGAAGCTGCGACAGGAAGTCCTCGAAGTTGAACGATGCCTTGCGGAGCTTCTCCTCCATCTTCTGGGCCTCGGCCTCGTCGAACGCGGTCTCGGCCTTCTCGATAAGGGTCATGACGTCACCCATGCCGAGGATCCGGGACGCCATGCGGTCGGGATGGAAGACCTCCAGGTCCCCGAGCTTCTCCCCCACTCCGGCGAACTTGATCGGGCGTCCCGTCACGTACGCCATGGAAAGAGCGGCGCCGCCGCGCGCGTCGCCGTCGAGCTTCGTCAGCACGATTCCCGAGAGATCCACCTCTGCAAGGAACGCTTCCGCTACGTTTACCGCGTCCTGTCCGGTCATCGCGTCGCACACGAGCAGGATCTCCGTGGGGTCGATCGCCTTCGCTACACGCCCCAGCTCGGCCATCAGCTCCGCATCGACGTGCATCCGCCCCGACGTATCCACGATGAGATCGGTGGATCCCTCCGCGCGCGCGTCGTCCAGCGCGCGCCTCGCCACGCCGGCCGCGTCCGCCCCGTCGAGCTCTGCGTGCACCGGTACCCCGGCCTGCTCGCCCAACACCTCGAGCTGTCTGATCGCCGCAGGCCTCCGTAGGTCGCACGCGGCCAGCAGCGGGCTTCTCCCCTGGCTCTTCAGGTGCTTGGCGAGCTTCGCCGCAGCCGTAGTCTTCCCCGATCCCTGCAGTCCCGCCATCAGGATCACGCGAGGCGGACGCGGGGCCGCCTCCAGCCCGACGGCCTCGTGACCAAGGATGTCTACCAGCGCGCCGTGCACCAACTTGATCA
>JBOGWZ010000169.1:0-4171 GCA_050694075.1 Actinomycetota bacterium
TCGTTGACGATCACCGCACCTGCGTCGACGGCCCGCAGAGCGACCGCGGGCTTGCGAGTGTCGATCGAGATGGGGGCGTCCACCCGGCCGACGAGTCCCTCGATCACCGGCAGCACCCGCCGGAGCTCCTCGTCTTCGGGGACCGGCTCCGCTCCCGGGCGCGTCGACTCGCCTCCGACGTCGATGATCGCCGCGCCCTGCGCGGCCATGACCTCGCCGTGTCGCACCGCGGCCCGTGGGTCGAGCCACAGGCCACCGTCTGAGAACGAGTCGGGGGTGACGTTCAGAACGCCCATAACCGCGACGCGGTCGAGATCCAGCACTCGGTCGCGGCAGCGAAGCTTCATGGCGGGAGTGTAGCGACGCCGAGTTGGACGTGAGCACCCCTATGGGGGCCCTGAAATCCAAGTCAGCGAGGTCAGCGGTGGTGGATGAGGCCCATGGCCTCGGCACGCGTCGCCTCGTTCTTCCTGAAGATGCCTCGCACCGCGGAGGTGACCGTCTGGTGGCCGGGTTTCCTGATGCCGCGCATGCTCATGCAGAGATGCTCGGCTTCGATGACCACCAGGACGCCCCGGGGGTCGAGCGCACTCTCCAGCCCGTCGGCGATCTCAGTCGTGAGCTTCTCTTGCACCTGAGGCTTGCGCGAGACGAGGTCGACGAGCCGCGCGAGTTTCGACAGCCCGGTGATCTGCCCCCGCTCGTTCGGGATGTAGGCGACGTGAGCCTTCCCGAGGAACGGGATCAAGTGGTGCATGCAGATGCTGTAGAAGGGGATGTCCCGCACCATGATCATCTCGTCGTGATCGGCATCGAACACGACGTCGAGTACCTCGGCGGGATCGCGCCCGATCCCCTCGAACAGCTCGGCGAACATCTCCGCCACGCGCTGCGGTGTGCCTTGCAGTCCCTGCCGGTCGGGGTCTTCGCCGATCGCCTTGAGGATGTCGCGCACGGCCTGCTCGATGATCTGCTCATCCATCCCATCCAGCTTAAAGGCGCCGAGAACGCCGAGGATCGTGCGTGCGTCGAGGAACCCTTAAAGGTTTCGGGTGACGAGGCGCACGCACGGCCCGCAGGCGCCTCGGAAGGGCGCGGTGTGGCTAGGCCTCGCCCAGACGGGGGCGAGGGCGGGGGCGGGGCCTCGGCTGGCGCGGGGCTGCGGCGTCTCCCTCGGCGTCGCGCTGCTGGCGGCGAAGCTTGGCCCGCTCGGTCGGGTCGGCCGGCGATTGCTTGGCGACCTCGGCGAGTATCTCGGCGACCTCTTCCTTCTCGAGAGTCTCCTTCTCGAGAAGGCGCTCGACCATGAAGTCGAGCTTCTCTCGGTACTTCGTGACGATGTCCCTCGCCTCGTCGTGGGCCTCCTCGACGAGGCGGCGGATCTCGCCGTCGATCTTGGCCGCCACGACGTCGGAGTAATCCTTGATGTGGCCGAAGTCGCGCCCGAGGAAAGGCTGACTGTCGCTCTCGCCGAGCTGCAGGGGGCCGAGCTCGGACATCCCGAACTGGGTCACCATCTGCTTGGCGATGCGGGTGGCCCGCTGGATGTCGTCCTGTGCGCCCGTCGTCGGCTCGTTGAACACGACCTCCTCCGCAACGCGGCCCCCGAGCAGCATCGCGAGCTCGTCGATGAGCTCGGAGCGCGTGACGAGGAAGCGGTCCTCGGTCGGGAGCGTCAGCGTGTACCCGAGCGCACGCCCCCGCGAGACGATCGAGACCTTGTGCACCGGGTCCGCGTTCGGCAGCGCGTGAGACACGAGGGCGTGACCGGACTCGTGGTAGGCGATGACCTTCTTCTCCTTCTCGGATATGACCCGCGACCGGCGCTCGGGCCCGGCGACCACCCGGTCGATGGCCTCCTCGAGCTCGGGCATCGAGATCTCGCTGCGGTTGAAGCGAGCCGCCAGCAGCGCGGCCTCGTTGACGACGTTGGCCAGATCCGCACCGGTGAAGCCCGGGGTGCGGCGCGCGAGCACCTCGACGTCGACCTCCTTGCCGAGCGGCTTGCCGCGCGTGTGCACCTTGAGGATCCCGACGCGCCCGTTGAGGTCGGGGCGGTCGGCGACGATCTGACGGTCGAAGCGGCCCGGTCGCAGCAGGGCCGGATCAAGGATGTCGGGGCGGTTCGTTGCGGCGATCAGGATCACGCCGCCCTTGATGTCGAATCCGTCCATCTCGACGAGCAGCTGATTCAGCGTCTGCTCGCGCTCGTCGTGTCCGCCTCCGAGCCCGGCGCCGCGATGACGTCCGACGGCGTCGATCTCGTCCATGAACACGATCGACGGCGCGTTTGCCTTGGCCTGCTCGAATAGGTCCCGCACACGAGACGCTCCGACGCCTACGAACATCTCCACGAAATCGGAGCCGGAGATCGAGAAGAACGGCACGCCGGCCTCACCGGCCACGGCCCGGGCGAGAAGGGTCTTGCCCGTCCCCGGGGGGCCGTACAACAGGACGCCCTTGGGGATCTTGGCCCCCATCGCCTGGAACTTCTGGGGCGCCTCCAGGTACTCCTTTATCTCCTGAAGCTCCTCTATCGCCTCGTCGAGCCCTGCGACGTCGGCGAACGTGATCTTGGGCTGGTCCTTGGTTACGAGGCGAGCCTTCGACTTCCCGAAGCTCATCACCCGGTTGCCGCCTCCCTGCATCTGCTGCATGAGGAAGAAGAAGAACCCGACGATGATGAGGATGGGCAAGAACTGGAACAAGACGGACAGGAACACAGAGCCCTGCTGGGGATCGGCCGAGATCTGGACCCCCTGCTCGCGGGCGAGCTCGGCGAAGTCGTCGACGGTGTCCTTGGGAAGGTAGGCGAAGTACTCCCGATCGGGAGGCGAAGACAGCTCGCCCACGACCTTCTCGTCCTTGGTCAGGAACTTCGCGGTGGTCACGTCGCCGCTCTCGACGAGAGCAACCCATTCGTTCACCGATTCGATCTCGATCGGCTTGTTCGTCGACGCCCGATACAGGTTGAACACCCACACCACGGCGACGATGAGGACGAGATAGAAGATCGCGGAACGAAATATCCTGTTCATCAGGGAAAGCGTAGCAGTCGCCTACGTCTAAGAAATCCTCCTAAAGGGTCATTCTTGAGGGATATCGGGGCCGTAGGCGGACGGCTTTAAAACTCCGATATAGGGAAGATTCCGGTACCTCTCGTCGTAGTCGAGCCCGTAACCGACCACGAACACGGGCGGGATCTCGAATCCCGGGTAGCGGACGTGAAGGGGCACGGCCTGTTCCCCCTTCTTCCAGAACAGTGAGCAGATCTCGAGGGAGGCCGGGCGGCGCGCCTCGAGGTATCTCAGCAGGTAGGAGATCGTGAGTCCAGAGTCGATGATGTCTTCGACCAGGAGCACGTGGCGACCGGTGATCTCGTAGTCGAGGTCCTTGAGGATCCGCACTACGCCGGAGGACTTCGTGGACGAGCCGTAGCTGGAGACCGCCATGAAGTCGAATTCCAAGGGAAGGCCGATCTCCCGAGAGAGGTCCGACATGAACATGAACGCGCCCTTGAGCACTCCCACGAGCAGGAGATCCTTGCCGCGGTAGTCGTCGCCGATGCGCTTCGCGAGCTCCGCGATCTTGTTCTGGATCTCGTCCTCGGTCACGAGGACCTCGGCGATGTCGTCGTGGAGGGGCGTCACCATGGCGGAATCCTATGGGCCGCTTCTCCGAACGAGAACCCGGTCGGCGGAGATTTCGATCTCGATGCCCGAGGCGACCTGGAAGAGACGGTCCTTCCTTGCACCATCGAAGGGGGCCTCGAGGGCGTCGAGCGCCGCGTCGATGCCGCCGTGGCGATCCCGAACCCTGCCGACGGCATTCTCGAGCACGCGCCGGCGGAACGCGCGCGGCAGCGAGAGCATCGCCTCGAGGTCCACGGCGACCTCTCCCGCGTCCTCCCCGGTCGCGACGTCCGCGTACAGCCGGTCGGCGAGAGACCTAAGCGCGGTCGCGTCCTCGAACAGCCGCTCCGCCGAGCGGGCGATCGCCCTGACCGCTCCCTCTCCCCAATGCTCTTCGATGGTGGCGACCAGTCGCCGCCGCACCGCGACCCGCTCGAAGCGCTCGTCCTCGTTGGCGGGGTCCTCGAAGTAGGTAAGGCCAACGTCTTCGCAGTAGGCGCGGGTCTCCTTGCGGCGCACGTCGATCAGCGGACGGACAC
>JBOGWZ010000170.1:0-4164 GCA_050694075.1 Actinomycetota bacterium
ATGAAGCGTTCCCGAGCGCTCGTAGCGGTAGACGGTGCCGAGCTCCGTGAGCCGGATCGGCAACTCTTTGTATGACCGCGTCCTTGAACGATAGATCAATACATGGAAGGGGCAGTTCATCGGCTTCACGAAGTACTCGGCCCCTTCCATCTCGATCGCAGGAAACATGTTCTCTCGGAAGAAATCGAGGTGCCCACTCGTCTCCCACAGCAAGCCCTTGCCGATGTGCGGCGTGTACACAGGCTCGTAGCCCCGCTCGATGTGCATCTGTCGTGACAGGTCCTCCATCTCCTTGCGGACGATCGCTCCTTTGGGGTGCCACAGGGCAAGGCCCGGCCCTACCTCCTCGGACCACGAGTACAGCTCGAGCTCTCGCCCGAGCCTGCGGTGGTCGCGTCTCTCTGCCTCCTCGAGCCGGTGGACGTAGTCGTCGAGCGCCTGTTGCGACTCCCACGCGGTGCCGTAGATGCGCTGCAGCATGGGTCTCCGCTCGTCGCCCCGCCAGTACGCGCCGGCGCTGCGGAGCAGCCGGAAGGCCTTGATCCGGCCGGTGCCGGGGACGTGGGGGCCCCGGCACAGGTCCACGAACGCGACCTCGCCGTCGGAGGTGTTCCGGTACACGGAGATGACCTCGCCCTCGGCCCCCTGCTGCTCTAGGGCCTCGGCCCCTTCGGCCACGCCCTCGATGATCTCGACCTTGTACGGCTGGTCCGAGAAGAGCTCGAGCGCCTCGTCGCGCTCGAGCTCGGCGCGCTCGAAGCGCTGGTTGGCCTTCACTATCTCCCGCATCTCGGCCTCGATCCGCTCGAGGTCCTCCGGCGTGAACGGACGCTCGACGTCGAAGTCGTAGTAGAAGCCGTCCTGGATCGGGGGGCCGATCGCGTACTTCGCACTCGGATAAAGCCGCAGCACCGCCTGAGCGAGCACGTGCGCACTCGAGTGCCTGAGGATCTCGCGGCCTGCGTCGGTGTCGTGTGTGATCACCTCGACCTCGGCTCCCCGCGGGGGGACGAACGGAAGATCCCGCTGCGCGCCCTCCACGACGAGCGCGACGGGACCGCTCGCGCCCGCCTCCTTGGCGAGGGCGAAACCGTCCTTGTCGCCGTCGGCCGTGATCCTCTCGGTCATCTTGGAGACAGACTATCGGCCCACAGCTTCTGGAAGCGCGCGTATCCCAGCCCGAGGACTTCCTCGAGCGCGTCGTTCACGTGATATCGCGCGGTCCCAGTTCGCACCTCCCGTGACCCGAGCTCGCGGTAGAAGCGAAGAAAGCGCTGCAGACCCCAGCGGAGCACGAAGAAGCGAACGGACGAGTGCGATTCCTGATAACTACGGAATATGTCCGTCCCGGTTCCCGTCGTGAACTCGAAGTCGAGCGGCAACACGCGGTCGAAGACTCCGGAGCTCACCTCGGAGGCAAGGAAACTCAGCGCCTCCTCGCCGCCGTCGTTGCCGACGTAATCGGCCAACCCTTCCTCGACGAACACCGGCACGAAGGGTCCCGAGCTGTACCGGGTGGCGACGTGAAGGAGCTCGTGCGCCAGCACGTCGCGCACGCTGGTGGAGGGTCGCGTCGTGAGAGATTCCTGATTGAACACGATGCGAGGTCCCGTGTAATCGATACCTCGTCTCGAATCCACGCTGGAGGAAGCGAACGCCACGAAGTTCTCGACGTCGAAAGTGAGCTGAAGCATGCGGGTCAGCTCCGCCTCGGTGCCCGGCACGAGCACGACGACTCTGTCCGGCCACTCCACGGTCCAGTACCGACGAACGCGCTGCAGCGCCTCCTCCGCGAGGTCGAGGAACGACGACGGAACCCGCTCGCAGTCGTCACTCGGGGCGCCCGGAGCACCGCAGGGGTGCCCGAACAGGATGAAGTGCTCGCTGCGTTCCGCATACACGGGGCCGAAGTCCCAGAGGTGACGGGCGGACAGGACGCCGAGCTCCTCCAGATCGGAATCGTCGGCGATCAACCACTCGCCGTCCTGCTTCACGAACGTGAAGTAGATGTCTTCGATCGCCTCCGTCGAGTCGTAGTCGGAGATCCGATAGCGCTCCTCGGTGACCGGGATCGCCACCGCCTCGGCGTCTTGGTAGCGCAGGCGGTCGGCGGGGCGGACCAGGTCTCCCACCCGGTTCCATACGGCGACGAGCTCGTAAGACTCCAGAGGAACGGAGCCCATCCACCGGAAGAGGTCCCGCTGGCGGGACCTGAACAGCAGCGAGTCCTCCGACAGCGTGCTCATGAACGCATCGCGATCGCGATCGACGAGCGCGGCGGAGCGCCGGCTCAGCAGCTCCTGAATCGCCGAACGATCGGACGAGCCCGGTAGCGCGTGCGCCCGCGGCAAGCCGGTTCCCGCCGCGGCGACGACGACCAGACACGCCGCGGCTACGGCACCTCGCGTGCTCAGGCGGCTTCGTTCTCCATCTCGGCCGAGTAGCTCCCCGACCGCGCCGCGCCGTTCAGCTTCGCCCGGTGATAGAGCGCCTTTTGTCCCGCCTCGACGTTGGCTGGATCGCCCTTCCACGCGCCGAGCGCGGGAGCCTGCAGCGCGCGCCCGTAGGAGAAGCTGAGCTCCCACGGATGGGGGCCGAGCTTGTTCATGGCGTTGAGGTGCGCGGTCGCCTCCTCATCGGACTGCCCACCGGATAGGAACACGATCCCGGGCAGCTCGGTCGGGACCACTTCCGTCAGGCACTTCACGGTGCGCTCGGCCACCTCTTCGACGCCGGCGCGGTCGCGCGCGTTCTTCCCCGAGAGCACCATGTTCGTCTTCAGTAAGGTCCCCGACAGGTCGACGTGGCACTCCTCGAGCTCCGCGAACAACCTCGTCAGCATGTCGTTCGTGACCTCGTAACAGCGCTCGATCGAATGATCCCCGTCCATGAGCACTTCGGGCTCGACGATCGGAACCACCCCGGCTTCCTGCGACAGTGCGGCGAATCTCCCGAGGCCGTGCGCGTTCGCCGTGATGCAATAACCCGTTGGGATCCCCTCGCCGATCGTGATCACCGCGCGCCACTTCGTGAAGCCCGCTCCCAGCGACACGTACTCCTCGAGGCGTCCCCGGAGCCCGTCGAGGCCTTCCGTCACCTTCTCGCCTGCGAAAAGCGCCAGATCCTTGGCTCCCGTGTCCACCTTGATGCCCGGGATGATGCCCTTGGCGGCCAGGAGGTCCGGGAACGCGGCGCCGTTCGCGCCCGACTGGCGGATCGTCTCGTCGAAGAGGATCACCCCCGAGATGGCCTCCTCGAGGCCGGGGGTCGTGAACAGCATGTCCCGATAGGCCCGGCGGTTCTCCTCGGTCGATTCGATGTCGATGCTCTTGAACCGCTTCTCGATCGTCGGGAAGCTCTCGTCGGCCGCGAGGATGCCCTTGCCTTCGGCGACGAGCGCCCGGGCCGTGGAAAAGAGTTCGGTGCTCATTAACCGCCTCCTCGAAGTGTGGTTACCCAGGAGGCCTCTAGCTTGCCAGACGACGCGCTGTGGTTCCATAAGCGGGGATGGACAACGCCGAGCTGGTCAGGCGCTTCCTCAGGGCGCAGAACCTGGAGCAGGTCGGGCGCGTCGAGGAGGCCGTCGACCTCTACGAGTCCGCCGTGGCGGAGGGTTTCGATGCGTCGGGGCCCTACGATCGACTGATCGCGATCTACGCCAGCCGGGCGCTGCACGGCGAGGTCGTTCGTGTGGCCACCTTCGCCCTCGAGGCGGTGCGTTCGCACGAGGGCAAGCGGGACTGGTACCGGCGCATGCGCGCCGACGCCGAGAAGGCAGCGGCCGCAGTCCCGCGCCCGGCACCCCGCAAGAGGTGACCGCGCTCGGCGAGATCATCGCGGAGCGGATCCGAGCCGGGGGGCCGATGCCGTTCGCGGCGTTCATGTCGCTGGCGCTGTACCACCACCGCCACGGGTACTACGCCGACGCCGCCCGCACCGGCTTCGCGGGTCACTTCCTGACTTCACCCGAGCTCGACCCCGCCTTCGGAGAGCTGTGGGCCGAGGGCCTCGCCCGCATCTGGGACGCGTGCGGCCGACCCGAGCGCTTCGAGGTGATCGAGGTCGGCCCCGGCGAGGGCACCTTCGCGGCCGCGGTGCTGGCAGCCGCTCCTCGCGAGCTCGCCGCGGCTCTCGTCTACCGGCTGGTCGAGCGGATGCCCGCGC
>JBOGWZ010000171.1:0-4158 GCA_050694075.1 Actinomycetota bacterium
CGGCGCTGCGCGCCGCGTACGACGACGATGACAGTCGCTGGACGGCCGCGGACGAGACGCTCCGACTGAGGCGCGCGCTCGGCGCGCTGCCCGAGGAGCAGCGCCGCGCCCTCGTCCTCGCGTCGTTTTACGGCCGCAGCACCCGGGAGATCTCCGAGATCGAGAACGCTCCCATCGGAACGATCAAGACGCGCATCCGTGCCGCGATGATGAAGCTCCGGTCGGCGCTGGCGGTGAGAGATGAGTAGCGAGATGTCCTGCGAGCGCTGCCGCGAGCTGATCCCCGAGGTCGCACTCGGCGCCTCCTCCGGCGAAGAGAGGGCGCTCGTGCTCGAACACCTCGACGGCTGTGCCGAGTGCCGGAGCCTGTTACACGAGCTCTCCATGGTTGCAGATGAGCTGCTGCTTCTCGCGCCCGTACAGGAGCCCCCGCCCGGATTCGAGACGCGTTCGCTCGTCCGCCTGACGGCCGAGCGCGGCTCGCGCCGCCGTCGCTACGCGCTGCTGGCGGCCGCCGCGGCCCTTGTGATCGCCGTCGCCTCCTCTTCGGCCGTTTGGTTCGCGACCAAGGAGGACCGCGAGCTGGGCACGCACCATCGCTCCGTGCTTGCGGGCGCGGGAGGGAGCTACTTCGGGTCCATGGCGCTAGCGGAGCCCGGCGGTCGAGAGACCGGGCGAGTCTTCTACTACAGCGGCCGGACCGACTGGGTGTTCATCGTCGTCGGCGATTCCCTAGAGGAGGGTTCGTTCGCGATGCGCGCCGTCACTTCCGACGGGACCAGTATGCGTATGAACGATTTCGAGCTTTCGGCCGACAAGCGCACGTGGGGGGCCGAGCTTCCCGCCGAGCCCGGCAAGCTCGCGGCGCTGCGGATGGTCGAGGTGGGACACGAGCGTGTCTATGTCGCGACGTTTCCTCGCTCAGACCAGTAGTCGCTTGAAGGCGTCCTCGTCGATGATCTCGACGCCCAACTGCACTGCCTTGTCGTACTTCGAGCCCGGGTCGTCGCCGGCAACGACGTAGTCGGTCTTCTTCGACACTCCAGAGGTGACCTTGCCCCCGCGCTCCTCGATCGCCGCGGTCGCCTCGGCGCGGCTGAAGCCCTCGAGCGAGCCCGTCAACACGAACGTCTTGCCGGACAGGGGTCCGCCCCTCTTGGGTTCCGGCGGTTTCGGGCGGACGCCACCCTCTCGTAGGCGGCGCAGGACGTCGCGGTTTCGCTCCTCCGCGAAATAAGAGGCGATGGCCGCGGCGATCACCGGGCCGATCCCCTCCACGGCCTCCAGCTCCTCCGCTGTCATGGCCTCGAGCTTCTCGAGGGAGCCGACCTCCAGCGCCAGCACCTCCGCCGCCGCATACCCCACGTGCGGAATGCCGAGGGCGGTAAGGAAACTCGCCAGCGGGCGCGTGCGCGACGCGTCGATCGCGTCGAAGAGGTTCTCGATCGATTTCTCGCCCCATCCCTCGAGCCCGTCGAACTGCTCGGGCCGCAGGAAGTAGATGTCGGCGACATCCTTCACCCAGCCGTTCTCGAGCAGCATGATGATCGTCTGGTAGCCGAGGCCCTCTATGTCCATGCCGCCGCGGCTGGCGAAATGGAAGAGTCGCTCACGGCGCTGGGCCGGACAGTCGTAGATGTTGAGACAGCGCGTGGCCGACTCCCCGGTGTTGCGTACGAGCTCCGACCCGCACGACGGGCAGGTCTTCGGCATCTTCCATCGCCTGGTCTTGGGTGGACGCTTCGACAGCACCGGCCCGATGACCTCGGGGATCACGTCACCGGCGCGACGCACGATCACCGTGTCCTTCGGCCGGACGTCCTTGCGCGCGACCTCGTCCTCGTTGTGCAGCGTGGCGGTGGTGATGTTCACCCCGCCGACGAAAACCGTCTCCAGGCTGGCGAAGGGCGTGACGACCCCCGTGCGTCCCACCGAGGCGAAGATGTCGTTGAGCACGGTGGTTCGTTCTTCGGGAGGGAACTTGTAGGCGATCGCCCAACGGGGGGCCTTGGAGGTGTAGCCGAGCTCCTCCTGCTGAGCGATCGCATCGACCTTCACCACGACACCGTCGATCTCGTAGGGAACGTCGTGTCGATGCTCCTGCCAGTGGCTACAGAATTCGTAGACCTCGTCGAGCGTCTGGATCCGACTGTTCTCGGGGTTCACACGCAGCCCCCACGACGTGATCGCCTCGAGCGCGTCGTCGTGCGATCTCAGGCGCAAGCCCTCCACGTAGCCCACGCCGTGACAAACGAGCGAGAGCTTGCGCTCGGAGGTGACCCTGGGGTCCTTCTGGCGAAGGGAGCCGGCCGCCGCGTTGCGGGGATTCGCAAACACGCGGCCACCCTGCTCGGCCAGGGCGTTGTTCAGCTTCTCGAAGTCATCGGTGCGCATGTACACCTCACCTCGAACCTCGAGCACGCTCGGGAACTTTCCTCGCAACTTGAGCGGGATCGAGGGGATCGTCTTCAAGTTGCCCGAGATGTCCTCGCCGGTGCGGCCGTCGCCGCGAGTGGCGCCCTTGAGGAAGCGCCCGTCCTCGTAGATCAGGTTGATCGCAACGCCGTCCATCTTCAGCTCGCACACGAACCCGGACGCCCGCCCGATCAGTCGCTCTATGCGCTTGCCCCACGCCTGCAGCTCTTCGAGCGAGAAGCAGTTGTCGAGCGACATCATCGGCGTCCGGTGCGGGACGGGGGCGAACTGGTCCGACGGGGGCGCGCCCACCCGCTGCGTCGGTGAGTCCGGCGTGATCAGGTCAGGGTGGGTCTCCTCGACCCGCATGAGCTCGCCGACCAGCGCGTCGTACTCGGCGTCGGCGATCTCGGGGTCGTCGAGAGCGTGGTAGCGGTAGGCGTGGTAATCGATCTGCTCGCGCAGCTCCTGCACACGCTTTCTCGCTGCGCTCTTCGAGAGTTTGGTGGCCATGCGTCTATCTTCGCAGGCCGGGACCTCCGGCCCCCGCGTTCCGCTCGGCCAGGAGCATGATCCGGCGACGCGTGAAGATCCAATCGTCCCCGTCGCGTTCGAAGCCCATTCCGGTCTCGCGCCCGTGCTCCTCGATGAAGGCCCGCACCGCCTCGATCCGCTCGTCGGGGAACTCGCCCGGCCACATCCACTGCGATAGTCGCTGCGGCCCCTCCCAGATGCGTTCATCCACGGGCGTCAGGCCCGCGGCCTGCAACAGCACGCGATAGGCGCTGGCGGGCCGGGACGCGGCGTGGGACGGATCGCGCAGAACCTCCAGCGCGTTCCTCACCACCGTCTGCTCGTAGTTCTCCGTCGCGACCTGGTCCACGAGCAGGACCCGACCGCCGACCCGGCGCATCTCCTTCAGGACGGGGAGCGGCCCACGCACGTGGTGAAGCATCTGTGCGGAGGCAACCACGTCGATCGAGCGGGACGCGAACGGAAGCCGGGCTCCGTCGGCGACCGCGAGCGCGAGACCCGAGTGGTGCACGCGAGCCTGTCGAAGCATCCCCAGTGTGACATCCACCCCGAGCAGACGATCGGTCATGTGCGAGAACAGGGATAGGAAGTTCCCGGTTCCGACTCCGACCTCCAGCACGAGCTCCCCCGGTTGCACCCGCGAGAACCGAGGGACGTCCATGTCGTCGAACCGCCCGGCAGTGCGCTCGGCAAAGGTGCCCGCGGCGCGCTCGAACTCGGACCGGATCAGGGAGCGTTCGCGTTCCACCCTCCGAAGCTAACCCTTGGGCTTACGCGCCTTTCCGAGATCGAAGGGAGCGCGTATCAGGAGCTCGACGTTGCGGTCCTCGGGTTCCCCGATCTTCGTGAGGTCGGCCTGTGGATCGTAGAAGCCGACCTCGCGCCCGTACGAGGCGAGCCACAGCTCGTTGATCGTACGGGCCGCGCCCCCGAGGGCCGTCTCGTCGGTCGGATCGCCGGTGGCCCAGTCGAACGCGCGCACGTCGGGCGGGGAGGCGGCGTCGAAAACGACCGCGAAGATGGAAAGCGTCCCGTCCCGATTGTTCGCCACCTCGATCGTGCGACTTTGGTGCGGATAGTCGGCGATCGCCGAGGTGTTGACCTCCCAGTAACCGGTGCCCAGCTCCGAGTTCTCGTGCGCCCAGATCTTGTTCTGATGCGTGTGCCCGTCCGCCTGCAGGATCACGTTGGGGAAGCGCAGCAAGAGCT
>JBOGWZ010000172.1:0-4147 GCA_050694075.1 Actinomycetota bacterium
CCCGCGATCAGGTCCATACGCCCGGCCAGGCGGTTCGGCAGGGCCCCATACATGTCTCCGCGCCTGAAGTGCACGTTGCCGAGTCCGAGCCGCCGCGCGTTCGCGCGCGCCTGCTCGAGCCCCTCGGTGGAGATGTCGGTGCCCCACACGTCCGCTCCGCGAGCTTCGTAGGCGAGCGCAAGAGCGATCGGACCCGCCCCGGTGCACACGTCCGCCACGAGGGGGGACCTGCGGTTCCGGAGCTTGCGAAGAGCGCGCTCGACGATCAGCTCGGACGAGGGCCGCGGAACGAACGCTCCCGGACGCACTCTCAGGTCCAGTCCGTAGAACTCGATGTGCCCGGTGAGGATCGGGAACGGCTCACCCGCGGCTCGGCGCGCGATCAGTGCGAGGAAACGGTCCCGGAGCCTGCGATCGGGTTCGTGCTCGTCGTCGAGCTCGTCCTCGTCGACGCTTAGGACGTGGGCAAGCAGCTGCTCCGCCTCGTCGCGGTCGTCGTGATCCTCGAAACGATGGGTCGAGTCCTGAAGGACCCGTTCCCCTATCTCGAGCAACTCCTTGACGGTCGTCGGTTCGCTCACCAGGCCCCGATGCTACCTATCGCTGGGGATCGTCGGAAGATGGAAGGCTGCCGCGTCAGAAGCAGCAGGAATCCCGGTAGCCACAGTCCGGGCACTGGTAGTGGGAGTGCACCGGATACATCTGTGCGCCACACTGCGCGCAGGTGGTGGACAGGTCGCAGATCTTCTCGATCTCTATCTCAGGCTCCATCGCTGCTCATCCTGCAACGAGCACGAGGTAAGCGCTCGCATTTGCCCCTCAGACCACGCTCGACGGGTGTCGCTCCTCTTCTGCGGGGACGTCGATCGTCGGCTTCTCCAGCTCGGTTGAGAGCACGATCGTGGTGCGAGTGCGGGCCACACCTCGAGTGGCGCGGATGCGGCGCAGCAAAGCCTCGAGGTCCTTGTTCGTTGCCGTGCGGATCTTGACCAGATAGCAATCCTCACCGGCGATGCGGTGCAGCTCGAGCACGTCGGGTTCCTCGCAGATCCGAGCCACGATCGGATCATCGGACGCGAATTCGCTGCCCTCGGACAGCGTGACGAGCGTGAAGGCCACATGGCTGCGGTCGAGCGCGTCGGGATCGAGCACGACCGAGTAGCCGCCGATCATCCCCCGCTCCTCGAGCTTGCGGATCCGGTCGTGCACCGCGGGGGCCGACAGGTTGACCTCCTTGGCGATGGCCGCGTGCGGCATCCGCCCGTCCTGCCTCAGAAGGCGGAGGATCCGGCGGTCGATGTCGTCGAGCCCAGCTCTCATTGCGCCTCCTTGCTCAGACCGGACGGTGGTGGTGCCAATCCCTGCCGTCTCTGGTGTCCGCGCCGCCGAGGACGGCCAGGACGCCCAGCAGGGCCACCACGAAGATACCAAAGAAGAACTCCATCTTTGCCTCCTTCTTCAAAGCCCTAGACGGCTTCTACCGAAGGATTCAACCCAAGGGGCGGATCTGATATTCCCGGAAACTAGCGGCCCATGCCGACGCGCTGGCTGCGCTGGAGCAGCTTGCCCTCGGTCTGGAGCGCGGGAGCGACCATGACCTCGGCCTTCTGGAACTCCTTGATCGAGGCGTAGCCGCACGTCGCCATCGAGGTCCTGAGCGCCCCGAAGAGATTGAGGCGCCCGTCGTTCTCGTGCGCCGGGCCCACGAGGATCTCCTCGAGCGTACCGGTCACAGACGTCTTGACGCGGGCGCCGCGCGGCAGCGTGGGGTGGAAGGTCGCCATACCCCAGTGGTGACCGCGGCCCGGCGCCTCGGCCGCGGCGGCCAGGGGGGAACCGATCATCACCGCGTCGGCGCCGCACGCGATCGCCTTGGCGATGTCTCCCCCGGTGCGCATGCCCCCGTCGGCGATGACGTGACAGTAGCGGCCCGTCTCGTCGAGGTGGCGGATCCGAGCTCCGGCCGCATCGGCGATCGCGGTCGCCTGAGGGACGCCGATGCCGAGCACGCCGCGCGTCGTGCACGCGGCGCCGGGCCCTACCCCCACGAGGACGCCGACCGCGCCGGTCCTCATCAAGTGCAGCGCCGTCGAATACGACGCGCACCCCCCGACGATCACCGGCAGCTCGTAGGTCGAGATGAAACGCTTGAGGTTGAGCGGTTCGGTCCGCGTCGAGACGTGCTCGGCAGACACCACCGTTCCCTGGATCACGAGGATGTCGAGCTCGGCCTCGAGGGCGATCTTGTGGTAGCGCTCCACCCGCTGAGGAGTCAGCGACGCGGCCGCCGTCACGCCCCCGTCCTTCACCTCGCGGATGCGCTTGTAGATCAGCTCCTCCTTGATCGGTTCTCGGTAGATCTCTTGCATCCGGGCGGTGGCGGCCTCGTCGGGGAGCGACGCGATCTCCTCGAAGGTGGCGTCTGCGTCATCGAAGCGAGTCTGCAGACCCTCGAGGTTCAGCACGGCCAGTCCTCCGAGGTGGCCGATCTCGATGGCCGTCTGGGGGGACACCACCCCGTCCATCGCCGAAGCCATGAGCGGAAGCCCGAAGGTGAAGGCATCGATCTCCCACGAGATATCGATGTCGTCAGGGTCGCGGGTACGGCGCGACGGAACGACCGCTATGTCATCGAACCCGTAACCCCTGCGTCCCGACTTGCCGATCCCGATCTCTATCTCCACCGACACCCTCTCCTGTGCTCTGCGGATGGATCACCCAACGCTAACGTCGGCCAGCGACGGGCAGGAGGCATTCCCACAACGTTTTTTCCCGCTCCCTCAGTGGTCCCGGTCCTGGCGGACGAGACGGCCCGACAGCTCGTCCTCTAGGAGCTGGATGTCGGCATCCACCATGATCCTCACCAGCTCCTCGAAGCTCGTCTTCGGCGCCCAACCCAGGATCCTCTTGGCCTTGGACGCATCGACCTGGAGGTGGTGGACTTCGGAGGGCCGGAAGTACCGAGGGTCGATCTCTACGTGCCGCTCCCAGTCCAGCTCCACATGTGCGAAGGCCAGCTCGCAGAACTCACGGACGGTGTGGGCGTCACCGGTACCGATCACGAAGTCGTCGGGAAGCTCCTGCTGGAGCATCAACCACATGGACTCGACGTACTCGGGGGCATAACCCCAGTCGCGCCTGGCATCGAGGTTCCCGAGATAGAGCTTGTCCTGGATATCGGCCTTGATGCGGGCAACGGCCCGGGTGATCTTGCGCGTGACGAAAGTCTCGCCCCGGCGAGCGCTCTCGTGGTTCGCCAGGATCCCGTTGCAGGCGAAGAGCCCGTGCGCCTCGCGGTAGTTCACGGTCATCCAGTGCGAGAAGACCTTGGCGACCGCGTAGGGGCTCCGGGGACGGAACGGCGTCTCCTCGGTCTGGGGAGGAGGCGAGGAGCCGAACATCTCGGTCGAGCCCGCCTGGTAGAAGCGGGTTTCCACCCCGGAGGCCCGGATCGCCTCGAGGATCCGCACGGTGCCCATGCCGGTCGCGTCGGCGGTGTACTCCGGGATCTCGAACGAGACCTTGACGTGACTCTGCGCCCCGAGGTGGTAGATCTCGTCGGGCACGAGCTCCCGGATCAGGTTGATCAGGGACCCCGAATCGGACAGGTCCCCGTAGTGCATCAGGAACCGAACCCCAGACTCGTGAGGGTCCCGGTAGATGGGGTCCAGCCGCTGGGTGTTGAACGAGCTTGCCCGGCGGATGATGCCGTGGACCTCGTAACCCTTGGCCAGCAGGAATTCCGCCAGGTAGGAACCGTCCTGGCCGGTGACGCCCGTTATCAGGGCCCTCTGCATCGCCTCAGGATACGCCGACCCGGGTCCTCCCCAGCGGTCCGCATCCCACCGTGCGACCAGCGGATCTCCTCCACGAGACTTCCTCGAAGCCCCCCCGCAAGTGCTCTTGTGAACCATTTCACACTTGCTTGCAGATGTTTAACGGAGGAGGGGGCGGGGGATGGCTCTCCGGTTGGCTCGACTCCCCCGCAAGGAGGTGTCTCCCCACGTGGCACGGCCCCACCTCTCCGCCCGGGCGCGCAGGCGGCACCGGCGGCGCGCTATGTCGCGACGAGGCGAATCCCCTCACGTGGAACTGCGGTACTCATCCGCCGGCCCTCGCAGGCGGCACCGGCGGCGCGCGACGGTGG
>JBOGWZ010000173.1:0-4117 GCA_050694075.1 Actinomycetota bacterium
CCTCTGGGCGCGTATCGGGCACGCGCAACCCCAGTAAGCCGGCGACGCCGGCCGCCGAGGACGCAAGTATCCACGCAGCGTCGAAGCCCTGCACGTGCAGGGCGGTCTCGCCCACCACGGGGCCGACGGCGAGCCCCCCGAACAGCGCAAGGGAGAAGTAGCTCAGCGCCTCACCCCGGCGCTCCTCCGGGGCGATGTCGTTGATCACGGACGCGGCGCCGACGTAGAACGCGGCTTCGCCCACGCCGGTGAGGAGCCTCAGCAGGAGAAGTGGCAGAAGCGACGAGACCAGGACGTAGCCGAGAACCGAGACCGCCACCATCAAGCCGCCGAAGATGATCAACACGTTGCGCCCGCGGCGATCTCCGACGGTGCCGACGAGCGGACGCAGCAGCACGGCCGACACGGCGAACGCTCCGATCGTGATGCCCACCTGCACGCTGTCGCCGTCGAGCGGCCCCTCCACGAAAAGGGGCAGCGTCGGCGCCAGCGCGCCGACCGCGATGAAGTAGGCGAACGTCGCCACCATCACCACCAGGAAGGTGGGCGTAACGAGGGGCGCGGCGCGGCGGCGTGCGAAGGGCAAGCGCATGCCCTTCTCTAACGCATATCGGGCCTCGGTTAGTTCGGCCCCGTCAGCGGGGGTCGCGCCCCGCTATCGCCAGCAGCTTCGCTTGCGTGTCCGCGTCGTCGGAGACCTCGACGGCGGGCCCGAGGGCTCCGCCCTGCCGCCACGCCTCCGCCTGCGGCAAGAAGTAGTCGTAGGCGAACTCGACCAGCTCCAGGTCGAGCTTGTCGTCGCCGCCGATCCCGCGCGCCAGGTCCCAGCAGTGGATCACGTGATCGAGTGTGAGCTGCGCGATGTAATCACGTCCTGGGATGTCGCCGAACGAGACGTGCACCGTGCGCTCGAGCGCCCCCGGCTCTGCCGCCGAGGCGGTGGCCTCACGGGCCGACTCCTCCCACGCCGCCTGCGGCTCGTCTCCGAGGAGGTCCCCGTCGAGCCGGTTGCCCACGTCCTCGATCGTCTTACCCTCGAGGAGCTCGACGGTCCATTTGTTCTCGTTGACGAGGTGGTTGACCAGCGCGCGCACGTCCCAGTCGGTGCACGGCGTGTCCGCGCTCCACTGGTCGTCGCTCACCTCGCGGACGCGCCGGCCGAACTCCTCTACGGAGCGTCGGTGCAGGTCGACCAGGTCCGTCATGCGCTGAACATCCACGGGTCCTTGAGGTCGATGTACTTCGGCTCCTCGACCGACAAGGCCTCGTACTCCTTCATAGCGGCCGCGAACTCCTCGGACTCGCCCATCTTCTTCTCGCCCTCGCGCGCCTCTTTCTCGGACGTGAAGTACACGGTCGAGGTGTAGCGGCCGTTCGGGTTGTAGGCGGTCGTGCCCCCGATCACGTCGGGGCGGAAGTTCGGCATGGTCTCGTCGAAGCTCCGGTCCAGCCGGACCGCGGCGTCGACGTCGGAGACGTGGCCCTGGATGATCTGCACGAAACCCGCGTCGTCGGAGCCGCCTTTCCCCATCGTCTCCACCCGCGCGCAGTCGTGGAACAGGACCTGGCCGTCGAAGTACTTCTCGGTCTCGGCCCACCACTCGCCCTGCTCGGGGCGGTCGCTGTTGCGGCGCGCCGCCTCCTCGGAGTCGAAGCGCACGACCGAGATGAACTCGCCGTCGTCGCTCACGCCGGCGGTCGCCCCCAGATAGCCCTTCGCACCGGGACGAAGCTCGCTGTGCCACCGATCCATCTGCCGGCGGATGCCGGCCGCATCCTTGGTCTTTCCCTGGATGACCTGGATGAACATGCTTGCCTCCCTTCCTTTCGCCGCCTAACCACCTCACGCTACTCATGCGCTCGACCGAGTCAAGGGGGTTGGCTGGCCGGGAGAAGGCCTGCTCGCGCTAGGCGCGCCGCGCGCCGCGCCCGTCTGATCGCCTCCGGGGTGCGCGCCCGGCGGAGCGCGGAGATCACGACGGCCGCGGCGACGTCGACATCGGTCCGCCACGCCGTGTGCACGCAGATGGGTCGTCGCCCCGGCCGCGTGCACAGCCACACGCCGACGATCTCACCGTCGAGAAGCAGTGGAGCCGTTGCGCCGCGCCGTGACTCCGGCCACGCCCCGGAGGCGAGAAGAGGCCGATGGGTGACTCCGACCGTGGGTAGGTCGAGGACCGAGCCGAGATGCAGGGCGAGGCCCGCCCGTCGCGGGTGGTCCCGGCCCGTGGCGTTGACGAGCAGAACCGCCGGACGATCCTCGAGGGCGCGGGTCGCCGCCTCAAGGAGCGCGCCCTCCCTGAGCGCCAGCAATCCGGATTCGTAGGGTGCGCCGGCCACGCCTCTCACCACGACGGTTCCCAGGGGGCGCGAGCCGAGTGTCAGCGCGGCTCCGGCCCACGCGAGCTCGCCCGCCTCCCCCCGACCGGAGCGCCCACGCGAGAAGCACGCGAAGCAAGCTCCGATCCGAAAAGGGGCGTCGGGGGGACTCCAGGGCTCGGGGGCGGCACTGGCTAGCTCGATCTGAGCCGCGATGAGCTCTGCGGGCGAATCCGGCCAGCTCACCGAGATCGAGGCGCGACCTCAGGGCCTCGCCGACGTTGTTCCAGAAGGAGGGGGCAGGAAGGCGGGGTTGCGAGGATGCCAGTCACGCAAGGGAAGGACCGTCCCCCTGCCCCCATGTGATGCCTGGGTCTCCGGGGCGTACGGGGCGCTGGCGTGTTCCTCTTCGGAACGTCCCCAACCAGTGGGCCATCGTCGTCCTCGAGAAATCCCTTTAGCGCCTATCTGAACACAACGGTAACCCATAGCAAACCGGCTTCCTCGGGGTGAGCGGATAGGCTCGCCCGAGGAGGTAGCGCATGGTCCAGGGCAAGAAGCTCGAGGTCGAGGTCGCGATCTCAGAGGACGAGATCCATACGGAAGCCACAGCCCGCGTTCGGATCGGCGACCAGCAGCATGAGGGGTCCGGCGTCGCGAAACGCAACCCGGCGGACCCGAACGTGCCGATGATCGGCGAGGAGCTCGCCACCGCGCGAGCCCTCTCGGATCTCTCGCACCGGCTGGTCGATGCCGCGGCGCAGACCCTCGAGGAGCATCTCGGCAAGCCCGTGACGATCACGGAGTGAAGACGGACCGCTAGGCCGCCTTCAGCACGTACAGCCACGGCTGCACCGTGCGCTGCGCGATCAGCCGCGCGACCTTCTCCATATCCGCGACCGCGGCACCGAAGTGGGGGTCGTCTCCGTGGCGCCGCTGTACCTCCTCCTGCGCGGCGCGGGTGGCCTCGCGCCAGGAGGCCGGCATCGCGCTGAGACCGTTCACCCGGCGCGCATCGATGCGCGTGAGGCCCACTTCCTCGAGGTTGCGCTCGAAGGCGGCTCGTCCCTCGAATCGATCCGCGAGCGGAGCTTCCGGCACTTCTTTCTCCGAGCACAGGTAGGTATAGGCGCAGAAGCGGGCGCCGCCGACCAGGACACGGGCGATCTCACGCAGAGCGCCGCGCTTGTCGGCGATCGTTTCGAGGACCCCGAGCGCGAACGCGGCGTCGAAGGCCTCGTCTTCGAACGGGAGGGAGCGGGAGCTGGCGACCACGACTTTCGCCCCCGGGAACAACAGCCGCGCCCCCCGCGCAGCATCCTGCATGACGTCCACTCCCACGACCCCGCAGCCGGTGCGCTCTCTCATCCACGCGCCCGGCCCCCCGATCCCGCACCCGACGTCCAGCACCATCATCCCCTCGCTGAGGCCGAGGGCGTCGGCGACCTCCAGAAAGAGCTCGGGGTTGCCGGTGCCGCGGCAGGCGGCCGGGATGGGGTCGTCCGGCATGGTCGCGGTGACCGCTTCGGCGAGCCAACCCGCGTAGCGACCGAATTCGATCTCGAGGCGCTCTCTCCCCATGCGCGGGCCAAACTACAGCCCCCCGAAACATCCTTTGTGTGTGCCCAGGGTCTGTTTGCGTACCCTCCGCATACACAAAGTATGGGTCGCGGCCGGGAGAAGCGCCCCACGGGTACCCTTAAGGACAGGCGTTTACATAACGGCGGTGACGTACTTGGAAAAAGACATCGATAGAGAGGCATTCGGGCCCAACCAGTGGCTCGTCGATGAGATGTAC
>JBOGWZ010000174.1:0-4099 GCA_050694075.1 Actinomycetota bacterium
GTCCACATCCGGCGTTTGCGCGCGAAGCTCGGTCCCGAGCACGAGGCGCTGATCGAGACCATCCGAAACGTCGGCTACCGGCTGGTTCCCCGTCCCCGCGACCGTTAGTCGGGCCGGGTAGTGGGATTCATAGTCGGAACCACGCTGGCGTTTCTGTTCCTCGACGGTGGGCTGCGGTGGGTGGTCATCGTGGTGCTCGCCCTCGTCGAGGTCGGCGAGATCGCACTCTGGCTCACGCTGCGCAGACGGCGCGCGACGATGGGAACCGAGGCGCTGGTCGGGGCTCCCGGCCGGGCGCTTTCGGATCTCGATCCCGAGGGCCAGGTGCGCGTCAAGGGCCAGATCTGGAAGGCCCGAAGCAAAGAGCGTGTTGGCGAGGGCGAAGACGTGGTCGTGCTCTCGGTCGATGGTCTGCGCCTCGAGGTGGCGCGCAGGTAGCCTTTCGGCGGGGCCCCTAGCTCATCAGGTAGAGCACCGGACTTTTAATCCGGCGGGCAGGGTTCGAGTCCCTGGGGGCCCACACAATCACTTGCGCCTTGCGGGTTCCTCTTCGGGCTCCTCGGCATCGTCGCCGGTGCCTTCGACGCCCGCGCCCTTGTCGGTGATCTCCTCGCCCTGATCGTCGATGTTGCTACCCACCAGGAACTCGTTGCCGGCTTCGGTGTTGTCGTAGTCGTCGTCGCGGTACTCGTAACCGCAGTTGGGACAGGTCGCACGGAGGTCCTCGATCGGCTCTCCGCACTCGGGACACTTGCTTTTCTCTGACATGTACTTTCACCCCCTGTTCCCGGGGCGCTACCCACGCCCGAGGACCTCGAAACGGCAGGTGTAGTCTGACTCGACCTCCGGCCCCATCGTCTAGCCTGGTCAGGACGCCGCCCTTTCAAGGCGGTAGCACGGGTTCAAATCCCGTTGGGGCCACACCTCAAACGTGCAGCCTCACCGAGTCACGCTCTGGACCGACCCGGCAATCCCCCAGCTCGGGCCGTTGCGCAGGATGGAGTGATTCCGTCTCAGGTACGCGCGATTGCGCTCGATCTCAACCGCATAGTCCCCATCCGGAACCCCTTCGAACTTGGGGTGCCACTGATGGAGGTAGAAGCCCTCTGCGTCAAGCCTCCGCGGGAGGAGACCCAGAGAGCGGAAACGCCACATGAGATCCTCATCCTCGCAGCCCCATACCTCGTAGTATTCGTCGTACCCCTGCACGATCTGGAAGAAGGCTGTGTAGCTGACGACGATCGCAGGGTGGAAATCCCATCCGAGACGGGGCGAGCACTGCTCTCGCCAGATCCCAACCGACAGCGCCTCCTCGGTTTCAGCCATGCGCCTGAAGGACGCTGCGGACGCCTCCGGGAGATCCAGCATCGGCGAGCAGATGACGGAGAGCGGCGAGACCGTGAGCGCACGAACGGCGTCGGCCAGATACCTGGGTGACAGCACGATGTCCACATCGGATGTCATCAGGAACTTCGTCCTCACCCGACGGATCCCGATGTTCAAGCAACGAGAGCGGCTCCAGACCGACACGTCATCGATGCGCAGGTACTCGGCCCCGTGCTGCCGGCACAGCTCTGCGGTCCGGGCTGCCCACCTCGACTCGCTCCCATAGTCGATCACGGCAACTCGGATCGAGTCGGCTGGATGGGTTTGGGCACGGAGACTTTTCAATGCGTTGGCCAGTCTGTAATCGGCCCGATCGCGAACACCGATCAGCACAGTAATGTCGTCGGTCCGCGAGAGCTCGTGGCTCAAGATCGACCTTCGCATCCACATGCGTGCCAGGCGATGCAAGGGCAGCGCCCGCAGGAGGCGTCGCCCGATCCGTGATCTGCCGAAGCCTGCGTGGACTTGCGACAAGGATTCCACCATCACGGGCCTTGCCTCACCCGGCATCATGGCGTCGGTGGGAACGTCTCCGGTCTCTCCGGCTCCGCGTTGGTCACGCGAGTGAAGGAGCGAGATCGGGCACGACGGCCCCGTCCACATCCGGCTCCGGGAGGTTCAGGAGCCTGCAGATGGTCGGGTGGATGTCCATGAGAGAAACCGGCTCATGCCGCTCCGCGGCGGGGATCCCGGGTCCGGTGAAGATGAACATCCCCTCGGGCAGGTGGTCACCGGTCCGTACGTAGCTGTTGGTCCCGCTGATCGGACCGATCTTGGTCGATGTCGCGTGGATCGTTGCGCCCCGACCGCCCGCGAGGGCCTGGGTCCCGGTCGGCGGATCACCGGTCCACTCCACCAGCAGGTCGGGAAGTACCTCCCTGCGAGCTCCGTGGTAGAGCGTTTCAGTTCTATGAACGGCGGCGACGAGTGGGCGCCCGCTGCGCTCGTCGACGATCTCGCGCAGGTCTCGCGCAAGCTCGTCGCAGAACGCCTCGGTCTCCGGGCCCGGCCGCAGCACGCCCTGCGGCTCGCGACCCACGAGATTGAGCCGGATGCCGCCGACCGGCGCTCCGTTCGGGACGGGGAAGCACCTGCTGTTGCCGACATCTGCCGCAAGCCTGGGCCTGGTGCCGCCCGAGGAGCCCCGCGGGTCGAGCCGCGCGCGCAACGGACGAAGCGCCTCCCGCACCCCACGAGGCAGCATCCTCCATCCGGCTCGCGCTGCTGCCAGAAAACCGTCCCGGGGGGTCCGTGGCCGCGATCGGGGGCTTCGGCGCGCCGTAACGCCGAGGCGGAACAAAATCTCTGGCAGGAGGAACTGCGCTCCCCGATAGGGTCCCATCCCGTGCGCCGAGATCAGAAGGATACGGGCGTCTCCAGCCAACATGATGATCTCCGCGACCGCCCGATCGATCGCGCGGTAGATGCGCTCCAGCGGATCGCCGATCACCGCGACCGCGTCCGGGTCGTGCGACGGATGGGTCGCATCGTGCAGATGCCAGCATTGGTGGCCCACGCAGTGCGACTCCGTGAAGACCTGTACGAACAGATCCCAATCCTCCTTCGCTAGAAGGTCGAGCGTCAGCTCACCCTTCTTGCCTACAGCGAATTCCAGATCGCCGACGAAATCGTCGAAGTCCGCGGCGCTCCGCCTGAAGATGTCGTCGCAGGTTCTCGGCAGCGGATACGCACCCACCGTCGACATCACGTGGTTGGCGAGTTCGGGCTGCGTAGCCTGGAAGCCGAAGACCGCATCATGTCCTCCCCACTCCACGATCTGGAGACCATTCAGGGTCGAGTCGAGGCAGCTCAGCGGGACATCCAGGACGGCGACACGTCGGCCGGCCTCCGACGCGAGCTTCCAGAACGGCTCACCGCCCACCCCGGAGCGAAACCCTAACGGGCGGAAGAAGTCGTAGGTCCCGGACTTGAGTTGGTCAATCCGGTAGAACCCGTGACCTGCGGGATTCAACCCCGTGTAGAGGGACGGCCAGGTGCTACCCACGAAGAACCCTTCCACGCCGCGCATCGCGCCGGACGTCCCGCGATCCAACAGGGTGCGGATGGCCGGGAGCCTTCTTTCGGCTGCCCAGCGCCTGAGCAGAACGGGACTGGCCGCATCGATCCCAAGAACTAGGAGCTTCGCGGGCATGAAGCTTTACGATACCGTTAATAGGTGCTGGCCCGTACAGTGCAAAGTTCCTGCTTGCCTGCCCTCCCTCCGGCGCCACGTTCATCCGATCTCATCGGTATCCCCCCACGCGTGGACCGGCCGAATGGATGACGCGATCCAGAACCTCGGGACGCCGGACGTCTGCGTCGTCGGCGCCGGTCCCGCGGGCCTTGCCGTCGCCGCCGGACTCGGGGCCACGGGCCGGAGGGTCGTCGTGCTCGAGAGCGGAGGCTTCCGACCCTCGCGCCGCGTCCAGGAACTCAATGATGGAGATAGCGAAGGGGTCGCCTACAACGGCCTCTCGCGAACCCGTCATCGTGGGATCGGGGGGACCATCAACATCTGGGACGTTCGGGTGCAGAAGAGGCCGGGCGCGAAGTATGTGCCACTGAGTGCCAGGGACATGGACGACTGGCCGATCAGTCGGGACGATCTGCTCCCGTACTACATCGAGGCTCAGGCGTTGTGCGGCTTGGGACCTTTCGAGTACGGCGCCGAATACTGGGCCACCGCGGAACGCACTCCCTTTCAGCTGCAGGG
>JBOGWZ010000175.1:0-4069 GCA_050694075.1 Actinomycetota bacterium
CAACCGCGGCATCGACATCCTGCGGTTCAAGGGCAAGAAGTGATGCAGGAGCGCGAAGAGTGACGACGAAACCCCTACTACGGGAAACTGGGCGGACCCAAGGACGGTAGTCATGCGCAAGATCACGGTGCTGCTGCTCTGCGGCATATTGTTCGGCCTCCTCGCCTCACCCGTAGACGCGGGCAAGCCCAAACCCTTGTGGGAGGACGAGGCCGGGGACGCGGGTCTGGACCCCACGGGTCCCCTCCCCGGCATGGATCAGGGGGGAGTCGATCTCGTCGAGGGGTACATCGTGCGGAAAGGCAAGAACATCGAGTTCACTGCCGTCCATGCAGCCATGCCGCCCTTCGGCAGCCTTCCCGAGGCGGTCCGGTTCCTGTGGTCGTTCTCCGTCGGAAAGGAGCAATACCGGCTGACGGTCAAGAGCGTCGACGTTGGCAAACCGGACGTCGCCCAGGGCCAAACGACGGAGCGCGTCGGTCGTGTCGACCTCCAGGGACATTTCCGCCTGGAAGGGGAGTGCGGAAGTCAATCCGCGGGCCTCACCTTCATCAATTGCAAACCGCTCGCGTACCTCAAGGGCGCGTTTGATCCCGCGAAGGCATCATTCACCGTCATCGTGCCGATGAAGGCCATCCGGGCAAAACCAGGATCTGTAATCGGCCCCGGTGCGGGAGACTCCTCGGCCATCTGCAACGTACAGATCTGCTGGGTGAGCCACTATGCGGAGCGCTCACTCAGCCCTTCAACGCTCATCGACACGGCGGTCGTGGCGAAGAGCTACAAAGTGCCCAAGTAGTAGGGGCGAGAGCGCGCGTATCCTTCCGGGGCCCCCCAAGGGGCCCCGTTTGCGTTGAGGAGGGATACAGGTGGCAGTGAAGCTCGGAGTCGGATTGTTCACCGGGCAGATACCACGCGGCTCGCAGCGCACCTTCCACCAGGAGTACTCCGAGGTGATCGGGCTCGCGCGCGCCGTCGAGGACGCCGGGCTCGACTCCGCGTGGGTGTCCGAGCATCACTTCTCCGAGGACGGCTACCTGCCGTCGCTGCTTCCGATGCTCGCCGCGTTCGCCACCGCCACCGAGAGGATCGAGCTCGGGACCGGCGTCGTGCTGGCGCCGTTCCACGATCCGGTCCGGTTAGCCGAGGACTTCGCGGTGGTGGATCAGATAGCCGGCGGCCGCACGATCTGTGGGCTCGGTATCGGCTGGCGGGAAGAGGAATTCCGTGCCTTCGACATCGACATCTCGTCGCGCACGCGCAGGCTCAGGGAGATAACCGAGATCATGCGGCTCGCGTGGTCCGAGGAACGATTCGACTTCGGCGGCCGCCACTACTCCTATTCCCAGATCGCGGTGACGCCCAAGCCGGCGCGCGTCCCTCCCATACTCATCGGTGGGTTCGTGGATGACGCGATCCGGCGGGCGGGACGGATAGGCGACGGCTACATCTCGTCGCGCGTTCAGCCCGAACGAGCGCGGGAGGCGTTCGAGATCGCCGCCGCGGCGCGCGCCGACGCCGGCAAGGATGGACTACCGATCGTCGGGCTCCTCCAGAACGCGTTCGTCACCGAGGATCCCCAACGCGACTGGCCGATGGTGCGCGACGGCATCGGCCATCAGCTCGGCGTCTACACCGGATGGAGGAACGGTACCGACGTGCCGGGCAGACGACTCGAGGTCCAGCCGCCGGACGAGGAGACGATCCGGCGGACGACGGCTTACGGGACCCCCGACGACGTCGCGTCCTTCCTCGGACCCATGATCGACATCCTGTCCGCGTACCCGGAGAGCCACCTCGTGCTACGCCTGCACTATCCGGGCATGGAGGCCGAACCCGCCGCCCGGGCCATCGAGCTTCTCGGCGGGGAGGTGGCCCCGCGCCTCAAGGCGCGCGCATAACCGCCGAGTGGGCGAACATGGCTCCGTGACTCCTCGACGTGGTTATCCCGGGACTATCGGCGTCGTCGCCGCGCTTGCCACCGCTGCCGGAGCTTTGTTGTGGCTGTCGATGCTGATCGCCCCGTGGCGCCTGGCGAGCGGCCTCTCGGATGCGCGCACGCACCTGCGCAAGGCGGAGAACGCACTCAGGTCGGGAGCGCTGAAGGAGGCTCGCTACCAGACGCTGTCGGCGGTGGCCTCGGCCGAACGGGCCCGGAGCGGCCTGAGGTCCGGGGGCCCGCTGTTCGACCTGGCGCGCGCGGTGCCCGACGCGCACAGGCTCCTCGAAGAGGTGCCCCGCTTGGTGGAGGCGGCCGAGCACGCGGCCTCGGCCGGTGAGGGCACTCTCGAGATCGCGCAGACCGCGCTGAGGGGACCCAACAAGATCATCGAGCGCGACCCCGACGATCCGGAGGCGAGCGCCAGGATCCGTCTGGATCGCGTGAAGGAGATCCACGGCATCGTCACGCGCATCCGTTCCGACGTCCGAGCCGCCCGCAGCGCGCTCCAATCCGTGAACCTCAACAGGCTCCCTCGCCGGCTGCGCCCGAACGTCCTCAACGGTATCCAAGACGCAGCGGACGCCGACCGGCTGCTGGCGCGCGCCGAGGCCGGCTTTCAGATCCTGCCGTCGGTGCTGGGGGCCGAGGGACCGCGTACCTATCTGCTGGCGATGCAGAACTCTGCCGAGCTGCGCGGGACGGGGGGAGCGATCCTTCGCTTCGCGCAACTCCGCTTCGACAACGGCGAGCCGTCCTTCGTCAAGGGGAAGACCGTCTACCGCGTCGACATCAGACGGCAGCCGATCTCGATCCCACTTCCCGAGGACGCGTGGTACGTGGATGGGATAGAGGACGCGCAGCGCTTCGGCAACGCCAACTGGTCACCTCACTGGCCGCTGTCGGCTCGCCTCACGGTGGAATACGCGGAAGCGAGCAGCCGCATCCACCCCGAGCTGGATGTCCCCGACGTCGATGGAGTGATCGCCGTCGATCCGATCGCGCTCCAAACGATGCTTCCGGGGGCCGGGCAGGTCAGCACGCGCGGGGGGCGGACGATCAACCAGAAGAACGCGCTCCCGTTCCTCTTCCACAAGGCCTATCAGCAGTTCCCCAACCCGGGGATACGCCGCGCGCTTCTCAATCAGATCGTCGAGACCTTCTACGAGGGGGTGCTCAAGCCGGACAAGCCCACGGAGCTGGTGCAGGGCATGGCCGACGCCCTGACCGGCAAGCACCTCCAGGTCTGGATGCGAGATCCCGCCGAACAGGCCTTCATCGAGCGGATGGACTGGGACGCGGGGATCAAGGTGGCCGAAGGCTCCGACTACCTCTACGTCGTCGAGCAGAACGTCGGGGGCAACAAGCTCAACTACCTCGAGAGCCAGCGGCACTCCATGAACATCCGCTTCGAGGGCGACGACGCTCTCGTCTCGACCGCCGTCCAAGTAGTCAACCCCGTGCAGTTCCCCGACCCACGGTACTGGCTGGGCGATTCGCACGGCAGGCACCGGCCGATGCTCAACGTCTACGTTCCCGGCACGGCGCAGCTCCGCGATCACGACGTCCCAGACCTGTGCCCGACTCCAGACTTCTACGCGGCGGCGTGCCGTCTCGACGCTCCGGGCCCGGCGATCTGGGCCGACGGGCAACCCGCCGAGCATGAGGAAGTGGGCAAGAAGGTCTGGACGGCCACGCTGCAGATACCGCCGGGTGGATCGGGGGGGCTCCGGTTCGACTATCTCGTCCCGGGCGTCGTGCGAAGGGTCGGAGACCGCAGCGTCTACCACCTCGTCCTGCAGCACCAACCGAAGATCCGTCCCGAGCAGATGACCGTCGAGATCGATCTTCCGGAGGGGGCGACCGGAATCAAAGCCACCGGCCTGCGCATCGCGCGCGGCGCGCTGGTGTGGGAAGGAACGCTCGACGAGGACAGGATCCTGGAAGCGTCGTGGCGAAGCTGAGGGCGGTCGTTCTCGCCGCGGGGCGAGGCATACGGATGGGCGGGGAGGTGCCGAAGACCCTCCTTCCGCTCGAGGACAAGCCACCCCTCCTCCACTACATCCTCGAGGGGCTCACGCGAGAGGGCATCAAGGACCTGCTCGTGGTCACCGGCTTCGCCCCCGAGTC
>JBOGWZ010000176.1:0-4054 GCA_050694075.1 Actinomycetota bacterium
CGGATGGCGGGGAGGCGCACGAACCTCGCGCTCTTGGTGCTCCTTGCCCTCGCGCTGGCGACAGGCATCGGGGCCTACGCGATCGGCACGGCGTGGGTGAGGTGGATCCTCGTGGCGCACGGTGTCGTAGCCATCGCGATCATCGCGCTCGGTCCGTGGAAGTCCGTGATCGCTCGCAGGGGCCTCCGTCGTCACCGCCCCGGTCGTGCTGCGTCGGTCGTGTTCTCGGTGACGATCGTGGTGGCGCTGCTGACCGGCTTTTCCCACTCCACGGGCGTGCTGCGGTCTCTGGGGCCGGTGACCGCGATGCAGGTGCATGTGGGGGCCGCGATCGTCGCGATCCCGCTCGCGCTGTGGCACATCGTGGCGCGCCGGGTGCGGTTCCACCACACCGACCTGGCGCGTCGTCAGATGCTGCGCGCGGGTGCGCTGCTGGGCGGGGCCGGGGTGTCGTACGCGCTGCTCGAGCTTGCGCCGCTGCCCGGACGCGACCGCCGTGTGACCGGTTCCCACGAGGAGGGCTCGTTCGACCAAGACTTGATGCCGGTCACTCAGTGGTTCGACGACTCCGTCCCCCAGCTGGACCTCACCGAGTGGCGACTGCGCGTGGGGGACCGCTCGTTCGGCTACGACGAGCTCGCGGCCTACTCCGACGAGGTGGAGGCCGTGATCGATTGCACGGGCGGTTGGTGGGCGCGCCAGCGCTGGGAGGGCGTACGGCTCGCCCGCTTGCTGCCTTCACTCGACTCTCGCAGCATCGCGGTGGTGTCGGTGACGGGCTACGGGCGACTGTTCCCGGCACGAGATATCGACGACCTGCTCGTCGCTACTCGAATCGGCGGAGAGAGGCTCACCGCGGGCCACGGCTTCCCCGCGCGCCTCGTCGCGCCCGGGCGGCGCGGGTTCTGGTGGGTGAAATGGATCGACGAGATCCGCGCCGAAGATCGTCCGTGGTGGCTGCAGTCGCCGTTCCCGCTCACCTGAATCGGAGCGGTAGTGCGGGCGGAGGGACTCGAACCCTCAAGCTCTTTCGAGCACCGGCTCCTAGGGCCGGCGTGTAAGCCAATTCCACCACGCCCGCATGGGCCAATCCTACGAGGGCCGACGAAGTGTCACACCCTTTTTCTAGCGTACAGGGGGAGCCCCCTACGGCTCACGGAGTGGCGATGACGCGGTCAAGAGAGGAATTCGATGCGGCTCAACGGCTGCTCGCCGAGGGCCTCAACGATTGCGAGGTGTCCCGGATCACCGGCATCCCTCGGTCGACCGTCAAGGACTGGCGGTCGGGAGCCCGCGACGGCACTTCCCGAGACCCTAGCGAATCGGACTACCAATGCGGTGGAGCTCACGACTTTTCAAGCTTGCCTCCTACGGCGTACAGCTACCTCCTCGGGATGTATCTCGGCGACGGCTATATAGCGCGACACCGCCGCGGAGTCTTCCGCCTCCGCATCGTCAGCGACAACCGGTACCCGGGAATCATCGACGAGTGTTCTCGTGCGATGGAAGCTGTGATGCCCGGCAAGCGGGCTTACCGGCTTCCTCGACGGCCTTCCCGCTGCATCGAGGTGTCGATGTATTCGAAGCATTGGCCGTGCCTATTCCCGCAGCACGGTCCAGGCCGAAAGCACAATCGGCCAATTCATCTCGAGCCTTGGCAGGAGCAATTCGTGAAGGAAGCGACCCAGTCTTTCCTCCGAGGACTTATCCACAGCGATGGGTGCCGTGTGATGGCGAACGACCGTGGTGTTAAGAGTGTCAGGTACCACTTCTCGAACCGATCGGAAGACATCAAGCGACTCTTTTGTGCGTCGCTGGACAGCCTGGGCATCAAGTGGACTCGACCAAGCGATCGGCAAATCGCCGTCTACCGCAAGGATGCGGTTGCGCGCCTCGACCATTCATCGGGCCGAAGCGATAGGGCCGTAGGCCGACCAGCGTCGGCCCTCACGGCCTCGCCGGGCGCCCCCTTACGTGCGCCACCACCGCGGAGTAATCGAGCTCTCCGAGTCCCGCCTGATCGGCCGCCTCGTACCACGCCTTTGCACCTGCGGCGATCTTGAATTCGAGTCCCGCGGCCCGAGCCGTCTCCTCCACCAGAGCTAGATCCTTGACCGCCAGCGACAGCCTGAAGTTCGGGGGATAGGCGTCGGATTGGAGATTGCCCCGCTTCCGCGCGACGGTGGCGCCGATGGGGGAGCCCTCGAGCACGTCGAGCGCGGCCTTCTCCTCGAGCCCGAGGGCATCGGCAAGAGCCATCGCCTCCCCCAGCGCGGTCATCACGGCGCCGAGAGTGGAGTTCACGACGACCTTCATGGCCGCGCCCCCGCCGAGGCCACCGACGTGGCGAGGCTCCCCCAGGGCACCGAGAGCGTCGCGCCACCTCGCGTAGTCCTCCTCCGTGCCCCCGACGAAGACGCTGAGCGTGCCGTCCGTCGCCTGCGGGACGCTGCCGAGCACGGGCGCGTCGAGCATGGCCACCTCCGCCGGCAGCCGCTCGGCGATCCTGCCGACCGCTCGGGGGCCGATCGTGGACATCTCGATCAGGGTCGAACCCGGAGCCAGTCCCTCCGCGGCCCCGCGCGGCCCGAAAATCACATCCTCGACCACCGCGGGCGTGGACAGCATCGTGATCGTCGCCTCCGCCGCGGCCGCGGCCTCGGACGGACTGGCTGCCCTCTCGGCCCCCGCCTCGACCAGACCCTTCGCCTTGTCCGCCGAGCGGTTCCACACCGTGAGTTCGTGACCCGCCTCGAGCAGCCGCTGCGCCATCGGGGCGCCCATCAAACCCAGCCCGAGGAACGCGATCTTTGCCATACCAGCACCCCCTGTGGCTCGTCGTCGTCGCGGCTCCACCGTAGCCGGGCAGGAGAGCAGGCACGACGCGTCGAATCCGTCGACGACGGCAGGACTCACCCGGAGGCTGGATGCGGATCGATGCTCGGCGTGTGCTCTGCGCGCTGGTCGCGACGACACTCGTGGCTGTCGCGGCGCCGTTCACGGCCTCTGCACAGACCCCCGGGGGAGACGAGCTCGGCATCTGCGACCCGATAGATCCCTCTCGCTGTCTGTTCCCGTTCCCCAACGACTACTTCACAGTCCCTGCGAACACCGCCACCGGGCGGCGCGTGGACCTCTCGATCGCGGCGATGCCGCGGACCATCTTCGGCAAGCCCATCGATCCCACGGAGTGGAACCGCAACGACGGCTTCAGTCCGGGGGCGATGATGCTGGCCCACGTCCCGGGCCTCGATCTCTCTCAGACGAATGCGCCTCCGATCACCGACATCGCGCGCGCGCTCGATCCCGCCACCGACATCGCGGTGATCAACGCCGCGACCGGGGAGCGCCACCCCTTCTGGGCAGAGCTCGACGCCAACGCGACCGCTAACTCCGATCGCGCCCTGATCCTGCGGCCGGCGGTCAACCTCGAGGAAGGAGCGCGCTACGTCGTGGCGCTCGGGCGGATGCGCAACTCGGCCGGCGAGGACATTCCTCCGAGCGATGCCTTCCGCGCCTATCGTGACGGCACCGCGCCGGACGCCAATGGGCGCAAGGCGCACATGGAGGAGCTGTTCGCCCTCGCCGAGGGGGCCGGGATACCACGCGGCGAGCTGTTCTTGGCGTGGGACTTCACGGTGGCGAGCGAGCGGAACCTCGCCGAGCGCATGCTCCACATTCGGGACGACGCCTTCGGCAACTATCTCGGGGACGAGAGCCCGGGAGCGAGGGAGAAGCGCGGGCATCCGGGCGGGGCCGCGCCTTCGTTCACGGTGGACCGGATCCAGAACAACGTCGACGACCGCATCGCGCGGCAGATCTTCGGGACTTTCACGGTGCCGAACTACATGACGGAGACGACCGCGTGCTCGTGGGCCACCAAGGACGTCCAGGATGAGCTCAACTGCACCCCCACTGTCGGGGCGCGCTTCAACTATGTCGGCGCGACGACCGCCGAGGGGGAGCCGTGCACGATCCTCGACCACGGTTGCCTGCCGGAGCAGAACGGCACGCTGACCGCGCCCTACATCTGCAACGTCCCGAGGGCCGCGCT
>JBOGWZ010000177.1:0-4049 GCA_050694075.1 Actinomycetota bacterium
TGCCGGAGCCACTGTCGCCCAGGAACCGGAGCCGGGGTCGGCTAGTGGGACAGAGGTGCCGGAGCCAATGTGGGACAGAGGTACCGGACTTTCACACGCCCGTTCGTGGGATTTCCGTGGGATTTGGTGCTTAAGCGAACGTCCGCAAGGAGGCTCGCTCGACGTCGAAAGCACTCTCTACCTGCGGCTTTGAGTCGTGGGCGGTGACGGGTTCGAACCGCCGACCCCTGCGTTGTAAGAAGGGGTCGCACGAGGTCGGTCTCGGCCACGCCATCTCGCCTCCTTCCCTTGCCCTCTTTCAGCCCCCCGGATGAGTCGTTTGCATCAGTCGGCGAGGAACTCAAGCAGGGCCTTGTTGACCTCGTCGGGGTGAGTCCAGGCGATGTTGTGCGGGCCCCCCTCCACAATGACCAGCCGGACGTCGTCGATCAGCCCGGGCAGGCGCTCGGCGGTGGCGCTGAAGGGCAGGATCCGGTCCTCGGTGCCGTGTACAACCAGCGTGGGCACGTCGATCTTCGACAGGTCGCCGCGGAAATCGGTTAGCCACGTACCGACGCAGGCGTACGTCGCGTACGAGGACGCGCCGGCGGCGACGTTGAAGCTTGCTTGCCAGGCCTGGTCGCTGATGCGGTCGGGAGCCAGTTCGTTGACATTGTAGAAGTTGTCGAAGAAGTCCTTGAAGTACGCGTACCGGTCCTTGAGGATCGCCGTCTTGATGTCCTCGAACACCTTGCCGTCGACCCCCTCGGGGTTGTCCTCGGTCTTCAGCAGGAACGGCGGGATCGCGCCGAGCAGCGCGGCCTTGCGCACCCGGGCCGACCCGTAGGTCCCGAGGTAGCGGGTGACCTCTCCGCTGCCCATCGAGAACCCCACGAGGACCACGTCGCCCAGCGCAAGGTGCTCGAGCAGGGCATTGAGGTCGGCGGCGAAGGTGTCGTAGTCGTACCCGACGGTCGGCTGGCTGGAGCGACCGAACCCGCGGCGATCGTAGGTGATCACCCGGTAGCCGGCGGCGAGCAGCACCCGCTCCTGGCGCTCCCACGAGTTCCCGTCCAGCGGGTAGCCGTGGATCAGCACGACCGGCTGGCCGCTGCCGTGATCCTCGTAGTGGATCTCGATCGCGGCGTCGTTCTCGGTTCCCACAGCGATTCGGGACATGGCCACTCCTTTCTAGACAGTGGAGCCGATCTCCACGAGTCGAGCATCCCATCGGTTCCGTCCGGTGTCGTCCAGCCCAGCGCCCAACTCCACTTCCGGCCCACTGGATGTTCGACTACCTGCTGCCTGCAACCCTCGGCGATCACGAGCAGCTCCGAGGGGCGTGGAAGGACGTGGATCAGACGGTGCCATGGGAAGCTCGATCTGCGGCCGGAGGAAGAGACAGAGCAAGGCCTCATTTTCCGCTGCGAGGAGGGATCAAGGTTCCTTGTCTTTCCTCGCGAGGAACCGCTAGCGGCACGCACACGCAGCTGATCTTCGTTGTCAGGGACATCGAGGCCGAGATCGGCCATCTCAGGGCCAATGGGGTGACCTTTGAAAAATACGACCTGTCGGACCTCAAGAACGTGGCCGGCGTCGCGACCACGAAGTCCATGCAAGCGGCCTGGTTCCGGGACAGCGAGGGGAACCTGCTGGGGCTCGTCCATTTGGAGGCCGAAGACGAATACCCAAAGTGGTGATTCTGGAGCGACCCGAACACCAAGGGCCAGAGTCTTACGGGAATCCAAATCTGCCTTCCAACGTTTCCCATATTGACGAGCGACCGTTTCTCACAAACTGGGCCCCTCCGCACAGTAGGTATGGTTGCCGTTGCCGCGCAAAGGTGCGCGTTGGCCCAAAGCGTTGCTCGGGAACCGAGCTCACTCGCGGCCCGCCACGTTGCGATGAGATTGGTGGTGATCTGTCAGATGGCTGAGCCAGCACTCAGACCAAATAAGGAAGGAGAGAGCGCCTGGCGCGAGGACCTCCTGGGTCAGTATCTCAACGAGATAGCGCGCCACCCTCTGCTGACCGCCGGCGAGGAGGTCAAGTTGGCCCGCGCCATCGAGGAAGGCGAGGAGGCAGCCGAGCGACTCGAGGCATCGAAGCGTCTCGGTGTTGAGGCGCGCAAGGAGCTTGAGGAAAAGGCACGCGCAGGTCGCAGTGCGAGGCAGCGATCATTCAATCCAACCTCCGACTCGTTGTCTCGATCGCGCGGCGCTACTCTTCGCCGAAGCTCTCCTTGCTGGATCTGATCCAAGAGGGCAACCTCGGACTGATGCGGGCACTCCAGAAGTTCGACTGGCGGCGTGGCTTCAAGTTCTCCACGTACGCGACGTGGTGGATCCGTCAGGCGATCACGCGGGCTCTTGCGGACAAGGGGCGGACCGTGCGCCTACCGGTGCATATGGTTGACAGGCTGTACCGGGTGCGCAGGGCCCAGTCGGAGCTGTTCGACGAGCTTGAACGCGAGCCGAGCCCTGAGGAGATCGCGGAATCGGCCGGCCTCCCTGTCGACAAGGTGCGTGAGGCCCTGCTCGTTCAGCCCGATCCCATAAGCATCCACGAGCCGGTGGGGAAGGACGGCGACACAGAGCTCGGCGACCTCATCGAGGACGAGGCTGCCAAGACACCCTTCGGAGCGGTCGCGGAGGCCCTCGGCCGGGAGGAGCTCTGGCGAACTCTTCAGCAGCTGTCGGAGCCGGAGCGGCGCGTCCTCTCGCTCCGCTTCGGGCTCGTCGCGGGGGAGCCGCGAACCCTCGACGAGGTCGCCGGGGAGCTCGGTCTCTCCCGAGAGGGCGTGCGCCGAATCGAGCGAGAGGCGCTAGACAAGCTTCGACACCCGAGCACCGCCACGCGACTGCTGGCTAGCTAGAGAGCCCCACGCGATCGCGCGCGTCCACTCGGCAGTCGAGCGCGGCGTCGTTAGGCAAGAATGAAGGCATTCCCTGGCGTTGAGTGTCGCAAAAGGATGCCGATACTCCTGCGTACAAGCGCCCGTACCATGATGCCGAAGCCCACCGCCACAGCACTGGCCACAGGGGCGAAATGGTGAGGCATCCGCATATCGGGACCGGGGACTTCTGCGCAGGGAAGTTTCTCCCTCCAGCATGATTTCCGACCCCGGCGCAGAGTATGAGGACAGAACAGATGTGTGATGTGCCCTGCCCGGGATTCAAACCGTGGCAAGGACGTAAAACGCCTGAAGGGTGCATTTATCCGGTTCCCGCCTCTGAGCTGGGCTTTTGGGAACTGAGTCCCGAGAGTCGCCATGGAGCTCGGGAATCGGGAGCTCGGTCTGGTCGGCACTTAGGCTGCCACGAGAAGTAGTCGGCTAAGGATCAAGTTAGAGTTGAGAGTCACTCCATGAGCGGCTGCACCGCCCGGTGCTCAGCTCTCCCGGCATGCCTTCGCTTCATGGCGAGAACAGCCGAGGCTGCCCAGTCATCTTCAAGCGCCGCTAAATGTGGGCACATGGATCGCTCTCCCGTCTCCCTCGTCGAGTTTCCAGCCGACGACCCGGAGCGCGCCCTCAGATTCTGGCAAGGTGTGCTGAACGTTGAGTTCGAGGCTCGCAAGGGTAGCGAAGGAGAGGGCTGGCAGACTCGTTCCGATGCGGCCGAGATAGGTGTCCATAAACGCGGGACCGGGCCGGGCGACACATTCTCGTTGCCATATCTCATTGTGGATGACATGGTGGGCACTCTTCAACGAGTGATCGAGCTTGACGGCACCGTAGTCCATCCCGGAGACCACTTCGCTATCTGCAAGGATTCTGAGGGAAGTCCCTTTGGGCTCATGGCTAAGGCAAGGACAAATGGACACACAGTTCTGGGATGAGATGTATCGCAGCCGCGACCAGGTCTTCAGCGGCGCACCCAACGGCGTGCTCGTCACCGAGGTCGCCGACCTACCACCAGGGCAAGCGCTCGACGTGGGATGTGGTGAAGGCGCCGACGCGCTCTGGCTGGCCCGGCGCGGCTGGCAGGTCACCGCGGTCGACATCTCCCAGATCGCCCTGCAACGCGCCGCCGCCACCGGCGCGGACCTCACCGGTCGCGTGGCGTGGA
>JBOGWZ010000178.1:0-4006 GCA_050694075.1 Actinomycetota bacterium
TCCTCGATGTCGTCGATGTTGACGTCCTGTTGCCGGCGCGCCCGCGCTCTTCCTCGATCCCGGCAGCAGTTGACGAGAATGGCGACCATCCAGGCGGGGCCCGACGTCTCCGTCTCGAGCTGGTCGTAGCGGAGGAACGCCTTCATCAAGGTCTCTTGGACCGCGTCCTCGGCGTCCCCTCCGACCAGCCGGCGCGCGATCGAGTAGAGCTTCGGTAGCTGCTCGACGGCCAAGGACTGAAAGCGTTCCCGTTTGTCCACTGTCGTCTGCGTCGTCACCATTTGTCCCCTGTTGTGTCATGGGTGCTCGATTTCTAAGACGATCCCCAATGCATCGTTATTGCATCGGCCGCCTCATGCAATAGAGATGGAGTCATCTTCGTCTCCCATCAGAGAGCTCCGAGGGAGGGCTCGAGCGGCACGGAAGGGAGTTGAGGAGCATGGCAACCGCAACGACGGGCGTACGGGTCGGTGAGTCCTCGAACCTGAGGGTGGGCTCGGGCCTCATGACGCTGGCCGCGATCGGCTTCATCGGCTACGCGATCATCTTCTTCGTCCGCAACTACACCGACAACTTCCTGGAGCTCGGGATCGGCCCCAATGAGGTCAACGTCGGTAAGGACCAGATCGTCGACTTCAGTCCCTCGCTCTTCCACTACATAGGACACCTGCACATCGCGGTCTCCGGGTTCATAGCGGCGACCGGTCTGGCCGTCATCTTCCTGAGCTGGTTCGGTGTGCGCAGGGGATACCTGTGGGCTTGGGTGGGCGCGGTCGCGGCCCCGGTGCTGGCCCTCGCGGTCGCGCTGCCGGCTCATTACCCCAACGACTTCGACACGCTCGGGCACCTGGGCCTCATATACCTCGCGGTGCTGATCTTCGTCGCGGGGGCATTGTTCGCCCTGCCCGCGCTGCTGCAACGACGCTAGCGAAACGTTCTTTTAAGTGCGCCCAGGGGTCGGAACTGACCCCTACGCGCACACAAAGTGCTGATTGGGGCTAGTTCTGGTCGGATTCCAGCGGTAGACCGGCCGAGGCCCAGTCGGGCAGGCCGTCCGATAAGAGGCGCGCCCTGTAGCCCTTGCGGGTCAGGTAGCGCACGGCCTCGGGGGCGAAGGCGCAGTAGGCGCCGCGACAGTAGGCGACGATCTCTTTCCTCTTCGGAAGCTCTCGCAGCCGGCGCCTGAGCTCCGAGACGGGGATCGAGATCGCCCCGGGGATGTGTCCCGCCTCGTACTCCTCGGAAGGTCGGACGTCCAGTACAACCAGGTCCTCCTTGCGCCGAAGGCGGCGCGAGAGATCCTCCTTCGTCACGGCCTCGAGACCGTCTCGATCGCCGAGGTACGCTTCGGTCAATCGCTCGACCTCGGCGAGGCGCGTGCCGGCGATGTGCTGGAGTGAGCGCCAGAACTCGAGCACTTCCGGACTCGAGAGACTGTAGTAAACGAACGTCCCGTCCCGCCTCGTCGCGACCAGGCCGGCGCGACGCAAGATCTGGAGATGCTGGCTGACGTTGGCGATCGAGAGATCGAGCTCGTCGGCAAGGGTTTCCACGCTTCTCTCGCCGTTGGCCAGAACGTCGACTATCTCGGCGCGGCGTCCGCTGGACAGGGCCTTCGCGATCCTGGCGAACTCATCGAACAGCGTGGCCTTGGCGACCTTGCGGGACATGGTCCTATCGTAGCCTATTCAAGTTATCGATTGAAAATGAGGGAACCCCCCGCCACGCATCGAGTCCGGATAGGGCCGTGAGCGCCGCCACGACGACGAGCGCCGCGCGGAGCCCGAAGAGGTCGGCCGCGGCCCCCGCCACGAGCGCGCCGACGACGTACCCCAGATCTCGCCAGCTCCGATAGGCGCCCACGGCCGCCGCCCGCCACGTGGGGTGGGAGAGATCCCCGACCGCGGCGAGCAGTGAGGGGTAGACGAGGGCGGTTCCGAGCCCGAGCACGGACGCAGCCGCGACCCAGGACGTGACCGAGTCGGCGCCCAGCATCGCCACTAGGGCGCCGGACTGGACGAACATGCCGAGCGCGATCGGGAGGCGCCGCCCGATCCGGTCCGACAGGGATCCGGTCACGAGCTGTCCGAGGCTCCACACCGCGGGGTAGACCGCGGCGACCGCTCCTATCGCGACCGCGTCGAGTCCTTCGCGCGCCATGAGCAGGGGCAGCAATCCCCACGCAAACGCGTCGTTGGCGTTGTTGACCATCCCGGTCCGGCTCACCGCGGCGAGGGCTCGATCTCGTCCGCTCACGAGTGCCAGGACTTCGACCAGGCCCTTGGGGTCGCCCGCGCCCGACTCGAACCGGGCATGGAAGGCGGTCTCGCGCACCGCCAGAAGGGAGATTCCCAGGCCGAGCCCGATGACCGCGATGCCCAGAAACAGAGGTTCGGGTCTCAGTCCGTAACGAGACGCGAGGAATCCCGACGCGGCCGCCGATACGGCCACGCCGAGGTAGCCGGCGAACTCGTTGAGTCCCATGGCCAGCCCCCTCCGCCGGGGACCGGCAAGGTCGATCTTCATCACCACCGTCGTGGACCAGGTCAGACCCTGATTGATCCCCAACAGGGCGTTCGCGCCCACGATCCAGCCCCAGCTCGGGGCCCACATCAGGAGGAGGGGAACGGGGATGCCGACGAGCCACCCCGCCACCAGCACCCTCTTGCGCCCGATGCGATCGGCCAGGACCCCCGCCGCGAGGTTGGAGGCCGCCTTGGCGAGCCCGAAGGTGACGAGGAAGGCCGTGGCAGCCGTCGCCGATGTGAGCCCGAACACGCGCTCGCCGAGCAGAGGGACGAGCGTCCTCTCCTGTCCCGCCAGCGCGCCGACGAGCCCGTTCACCCCCACGAGAAGCGCGAATTGGGCGGCATTGGCACCGAGCCCCAGCCGGATGGGGTGGTCGGACGCGGGCCGGGTGGCTCTCATCCTTCTATAGTATTCAAGAAAATACTTGACAAGCAACCTCTGGACACAAGAGAATCAGATCGTGGGCATCACTGAATCGGTTGCCGAGAGGGTGGACGCCACCGGGCTCGTCTGTCCCATGCCGACGATCAGGCTCGGGCAGGCGATCCGGCGCGTGGACGTCGGCCGGCTGGTGGAGGTCTGGACCGACGACCCGGGCTCGAAGCAGAACATGACCGCGTGGTGCAAGAACACCGGCCACGAGCTGTGTGACGAGAGCCTGGAGGGGCCGGTGTTCAAGTACTGGGTGAGGCGGACGCGATGAGCGCGGAGGCACTCACGCTCTCGAGAGAAGAAGCGTCCGCCGAATCCGTGACCCGGCCGAAGCGATTCGCTTTGATCGTGTCGAAGGGGACGCTCGATCAGGCGTATCCGCCGCTGGTGATGGCGACGACCGCTGCGAGCATGGGCTGGGAGGTCGGGATCTTCTTCACTTTCTACGGCCTCGACATCGTTCACCGAAAGAGGCTTGCGAAACTGTCGGTGAGCCCCGTGGGCAATCCCGCGATGCCTCCGCCCATCAAACGGATACCGATCCACGTCCCGACGATGATCGGGGCTCTTCCCGGCATGAAGCTCGCGGCCACCAGGATGATGAAGGGCTGGCTCGCCAAGGCCAACCTCGCCCCGGCGCCGGAGCTCATGGACATTGCACGCGAGCTTGGCGTGCGGATGTTCGCCTGCAACACGACCCTCGCAGTGATGGGAGTGGAGCGGGTCGATCTGATCGAGGGGGTTGAGTTCGCCGGGGCCCCCGCGTTCTTGGACTTCGCCGGCGAGGCCGACATCCAACTGTTCATCTAGGGAGAAGCCATGTACTTCAGACAGATCCTCCACGACGACAGGTCCTGCGCTTCCTACTTGGTGGGGTGTCCGACCCTCGGCCTCTGTGCGGTCGTGGATCCTCGGGGAGATCCGCAGGGATACGTCGATCTCGCCGAGGACAACGCGATGGTCGTGAGCCACGTGATCGACACGCACATACATGCCGACCATCGATCTTCCGCCCGCGCGCTTGCCGATCTTGCAGGCGCGCACC
>JBOGWZ010000179.1:0-4003 GCA_050694075.1 Actinomycetota bacterium
GCCGGCGCCGGGATGTGGCTTGCGGGCCTCCGGATCAGTGACCTGATGGAAGCCGTGCCGCCGGCTTCAGCTGAACCCTTCAAGGCGGCCGCAAGAAACCGGCCGGGTGCCTCCGACGACGTCGCCTATCTCACGATCGCCGAGGCGGCCGAGCTCATCAGGAAACGCCGGCTTTCGCCGGTGGAAGTGGTCGATGCGTGTCTGTCTCGCATCAAGCGCTACGACGAGACGATCCAGGCGTGGATCACGGTCTTTCCGGAGAGGGCTAGGGCGGAGGCGAAGGCGACCGCGGATGAGATCGCGCGCAGAGGCCCCCGCTCCCCGCTGCACGGGATTCCCATCGGTCACAAGGACCTCTACGACATGAAAGGTGTTCGCACGACCGCGGGCTCGAGGGTTCGTGCCGATGCTCCGCCGGCGAAACGCGACTCCGCGGTGGTGGCCGCCTTGAGAGCCGCGGGGGCGATCGCGTTAGGGAAGACCAACACTCACGAGTTCGCTTACGGCGTGCGGACCCCGCCCACCTCGAACCCGTGGGACACATCGCGGATCCCGGGCGGATCGAGCGGTGGAACTGCGGCGGCGCTTGCGGCCGGGATGTGCCTGGGGGGAAGCGGCTCCGACACCGGAGGCTCGATCCGGATCCCTTCGTCCCTGTGCAACACGGTGGGGATCAAGCCGACCTTCGGACGGGTCAGCAAGGCGGGCCTCGCCCCGCTGGCGTGGAGCCTGGACCACGCCGGGCCTTTGGCGCGTTCGGTAGAGGACTGCGCGCTCATGCTGAACGTCATCGCGGGACCCGACCGGGCCGATCCGACGACTGCGTCCGCTCCTGTCCCCGACTTCACCGCCGGTCTCGGCAAGAGCGTCAGGGGTCTCGTCGTCGGGGTTCCAAAGTCGGTGTTCTTTGAAGGCGCCGACCCGGACACCGAGCGCTTGGTGCGCAAGGCGGTTCCAGTGCTCGAGTCTGCCGGCGTCAAGGTCAAGCCGCTCGACATGCCATCCACCCAGCAGGCCGCCGCCACCGCCTACCTCGTGATCCAGCTCACCGAGCCGCTCGCGGCGCACGAGCATTACCTGCGGCGGCGTCCCCACGAGTACCAGAGCCAGACACAGGCCCTCTTCGCGCTCGGCACGCCCTGGACCGGCCAGCACTACATGCGCGCTCAGCGGATCCGCACGATCAACATTCGCCAGTGGATGAAGATCTTCGATGATGTTGATGCCGTTCTTACTCCCACAACGCCTCGGCCCGCACCCACCAAGGAGGAGGGCGAGGCCACAGGAGTCTTCGACCTCGTCAATTACACCTCGTTCTTCGATTTCAACGGATGTCCCTCGATCTCGGTTCCGGCCGGTCTTACGAAAGACGGTCTCCCCGTCGGGCTCATGCTTTCGGCGCGGCCGTTCAACGAGCCTATGTTGCTGCGGCTTGCTTACGCTTATCAGGAGGAGACCGGGTTCAGCCGGCGTCGACCGAACCTCGACTAGACGCGCCAACAGGAGCAGCTCACCCTTAGACGCGTGCTCCCGTGGCGCGTCCTTGGTCCGGCGAGCTCGGTCGCGCCGGACAGCGCCTTTCGGGCTCGTACGTTGGCCAGGGCGATCCTCACCGCTCCCAGCATCCCCGGCCACAACTCGACGGTCGGGACGGGGACTTGCCGCCCGCGCCGGCGCGGGAGGGGGATGCGAGATTCAATCGCGCCTTTGACTGCCATCGGGGCCCTCCTTCGTCCTCGATCGGGCACGGAGGGGCCGGCGCTGGACGCCGAGCCTCCCAGCCCTTAAGATACATACAGCCGGTATGGTCATACAGACAGTATGAATGTCAAGCAGAGACAGGCGGAGCGGTCGGAGGCGACCCGGAAAGCCCTGGTGGCCGCGGCGCGGGAGCTGTTCGCGGCAAAGGGCCAGGCCCAGACCTCGACCGAGGAGATCGTGCGGCGGGCGGGGGTGACCCGGGGGGCCCTCTATCACCACTTCCGCGACAAGGCGGACCTGTTTGCGGCCGTGTTCGAGGACCTCTCCAAGGAGATCTTTCGGAGGGTCGGCGAGGCCGCCAGCGGGGCCGGGCCGGTGGGCACCTGGGAGCACTTCGCCGTCGGGTGCCAGGCGTTTCTCGATACCTGCCTCGATCCCGAGGTTCGACAGATAGTCCTGCTCGATGCGCCCGCGGCTCTGGGGTGGGAGCGGTGGCACGAGCTCGACACGAAATACGGCTTCACGATCGTGAAGAAGGGTCTCCAGGCAGGCATGGACGCGGGCTTGATCGAGCCCCATCCGGTTGATCCTCTCGCCCACATGCTCATCGGCGCCCTCCACGAGGCCGCCCTCGCGATGGCCCGCGCCGACGACCCGGAAGCGGCGCGGGCCGAGACCGGCACTGGGATCGAGCAATTTCTGAACGGGCTGAGGGCGCGCGGCTCGGAAGAAGGAGCCGGCTGAGCGACCCACGCAGTGTTTTTCAGCGTGCCGATCTCTACTTGGACCAACTCCTTCTCAGTCGGGCCACATGTCGCCGTTGGCGATCTCCAACATGTTTCCCGCCGGGTCCTTGAAGTAGAACGAGCGCACGCCTCGGCTCCAGTCGATCTCGTTGATCAGCTCCACGTCGTGTTGCTCGAGATGCTCCTTCCACTTCCCGTAACCTTCGGGAGGGACCGTGAAGCAGATGTGTCCGCTCCCCGACGCTCCGTGAGGAGGAGGCCACTCCTGGACGCGCGTTGCTTCCGCGTTGAACAGGAGGAAGAGCTGGGGGCCGAGCCGATAGGTCCACTGGCTCACGCGTCGCAGCCCGAGTACCTCTTCGTAGAAGCGCCGGGTGGGTTCCTCGGTCTTCGGCGTGCAATAGAGAACGGCTTCGAGGATGCCGGTCAGCGGTGGTGGATCGACTCCGTCGGTCATTGTGGCGCGGGTCAGACGCTACTCAGGTGCTCGGCCATGCGGTCGAAGAAGGACGACCATCCTGCCTTGGCGCGCTCGTAGCCCGCGGGCGCCATGTGTCCACGCTGCCTGAACAGCATCTCGGTCCAGCCGTCGCCGAGGTCCGTGAGGACGACGGTCACAAGCTCGTAGACCTCTTCGGGCCGGTCGGAGAAGGTCAGAACGAGCAGCTTGGGCTCGACCACCTCGCGGTATTCCCCCTTCCAGTGGATCTCGCGCCGGGCGGGTTCCGCCAACATCTTCTCGCCACGCTCCGCCCTCCCTGACGTCCATCGAGACCGTCGACAGGGGGACCTCCGCCTCGCTTCCCCCGAACCAGTCCGCGAAACGCTCGGGCTCCGTCCACTCCTTCCACACGCGCTCGCGCGGCGCATCAAAGACGCGAGCCAGCATGATTCCCTCGCCGGCCGCTGCGTTGGAAGTCGATGGCTCAGCGATCCTGAGTCTCCTTCTCGCTCACTCGCAGGCGCGAGTCGAGGCGGTCAAAGCTGTCCTCCCAGAACCGACGGTACTTCTCAAGCCAATCGACGGCCTCCTTGAGTGGCGCGCTCTGCAGCCGGGAGGGCCGAAGCTGCGCAGTTCGTCCGCGCCTGATGAGCCCCGCCCGCTCCAGCACCTTTAGGTGCTTGGAAACCGCCTGCAGGCTGATCGCGAACGGTTCCGCCAGGTCGTTGACGGTGGCCTCACCCTCCTCTGCCAGCCGCCCTAGGATCGCCCGCCGCGTGGGGTCGGAGAGGGCCCCGAACGTGCTGCTGAGCTGGTCGACTGGCACTTTGGTCACCTACTCGGTTGATTAACTGGTAGGTTGAATATATCAGCGTGGCCACACGAGAGGAGGAAATCGAGTGGGAAGGATCGTCGTAACCGAGTTCGTCTCGCTGGACGGCGTCATGGAGGACCCGGGGGGAGCGGAGGACTTCAAGTACGGAGGGTGGAGCTTCGAGTTCTCTCGCGGAGAGGAGGGGGACAAGTTCAAGCTCGACGAGACCCGTGACTCAGAGGCCCTGCTGCTCGGGCGGGTGACGTATGAGGGCTTTGCCTCAGCGTGGCCATCGAGGGA
>JBOGWZ010000180.1:0-4002 GCA_050694075.1 Actinomycetota bacterium
GGATCGCCGCAGGGCTCCTGGCCCCCGTCACCGAGGTTCATTACGGCGAGGAGGCCCTCCTTCAACTCAATCTCGAATCTGCGGCGCGTTACCCGTCGTTCGTCGACGAGCTCGAGGATCTCTCGGGACTGCCCGCCGGGTACGAGCGATCCGGCATGCTCTGCGTCGCGCGCGACTCGGATGAGAACGCCGCGATGGAAGAGCTCTATCGCTTCCAGCAGGAGCTTGGGCTCGACGTCGAGCGGCTGCGCGGCTCCGAGTGCCGCGAGCTGGAACCCGCTCTTTCGCCTCGTGTAAGAGGCGGGACCTTCGTCGAGGGCGATCACCAGATCGACAACCGGGCGCTCCTGCCCGCGCTCTACGAAGCGTGCCGGCGTTCGGCCGTGCAGATGCGAGCGGCGCGCGTCGCAGAGATCGTCTGCAAGCAGGGCCGGGTGAGCGCCGTAGTGCTCGACGACGGTGAAGAGGTCCCGTGCGGAACGGTTGTGCTCGCAGCGGGTTCCTGGTCGGGCCAGATCCGCGGGATCCCCGAGCACGCCCTGCCCCCCGTGCGTCCGGTCAAGGGACAGCTGATACACCTCCGCGGCCCCCACGCGCTGGTGAGCCGGAACGTCCGAGGCCTCGACGTCTACATCGTGCCGCGCCGGGACGGGCGGGTGGTGGTGGGGGCGACGGTCGAGGAGCAAGGGTTCGACCTCAGCGTGACCGCCGGCGCGATCTACACGCTGCTGCGGGACGCGTACGAGATCCTTCCGGGCATCACCGAGCTAGAGGTGACCGAGACGGTCGCGGGACTGCGTCCGGCGTCGCCGGACAACCACCCGATCATCGGAGCGACCGCGGTCGAAGGCCTCGTCGTGGCGACCGCGCACTTCCGCAACGGGATCCTGCTTGCCCCCGTGACCGCCGATGCGATCGTCGAGCTGCTCACGACCGGGACGGCCCCCGAGCTCGTCGCCCCGTTCTCGCCGCTGCGATTCGCACCCACGGAGGAAACGGTCTCGTGAGGCTCGTGGTGAACGGAGACCAACGCGAGCTGCCCGATGGCGCGACCGTCGCCGACCTCGTGACCGAGCTCGGCGCGACGCGTCGACCGAGCGGCGTCGCGGTGGCCGTCAACGGAGAGGTCGTTTCTCGCCGGCGGTGGTCGGCCACCGCGCTCGCGGAGGGCGACCGGGTGGAGGTCCTGGCGGCCATCCAGGGGGGGTAGGACCCCGAACTGATCGCCGTAGCTCACGCACGGCGGGTGCTGAGGCGATCACTAACGCGAGGGAAGATGGGGAGATGGAAGATCCGCTGGTCATCGCCGGGGAGGAGTTCTCGTCCCGGCTCATCATCGGGACCGGGGGGGCCCGAAGCCTGGATGCGCTCGAGGAGGCGCTCATCGCATCGGGGGCGGAGCTGGCGACCGTCGCTCTCAGGCGGGTGCGACCGGACGCTGCCGGGTCGATCCTCGACGTCCTGGAGAAGGTCGGGGTGCGGGTGCTCCCGAACACCGCGGGGTGCTACACGGCCCGCGACGCGATCACCACCGCCCGGCTTGCAAGAGAGGCGTTCGATACGGACTGGATCAAGCTGGAGGTGATCGGCGACGACCGCACGCTGATGCCGGATCCGGTCGAGTTGTTGGGAGCGGCGGAGACACTGGTCGACGAGGGCTTCGTGGTGCTCGCGTACACGAACGACGATCCCATCCTCGCCCGGCGGCTCGAAGACATCGGGTGTGCCGCAGTGATGCCGCTTGGTTCCCCGATAGGCAGCGGGATGGGGATACGCAACCCATACAACGTCCGGATCATCACCGAGCATGCGCGGGCCCCGATCGTGCTCGATGCGGGGGTGGGCACGGCGTCGGACGCGGCGATAGCCATGGAGCTGGGCTGTGACGGCGTCCTGTGCGCCAGCTCGGTCACCCGCGCGCAGCATCCCGCGGTGATGGCGGAGGCGATCCGCAAGGCCGTCGAGGCGGGGAGGCTCGCGTACCGGGCCGGACGCATCCCGCGGCGCTTGTACGCGGAGGAGTCGACCAGCTTCGAGGGGCTGCCCGACCTCTAGCGTTATCCGCCCGACATCGCCGCGAAGGGCAGGTAGACCCAGGATTACGCTCGGAGCATGCCGGTTCTGATCGGCACCTCCGGGTGGATGTACCGCGACTGGCGGCGCTGCTTCTACCCGGACGGCGTCGCACAGAAGCAGTGGCTCGAGCACTACGCGGATCGCTTCGACACCGTCGAGTCGAACAGCGCGTTCTACCGCCTGCCCGAAAGAAAGACATTCGAGGACTGGGCCCGACGTACTCCCCGGGATTTCGTGTGGGCCGTCAAGATGAGCCGTTTCCTGACCCACGTCCGGCGCCTGCGCCAGTCGGCGGAGCCGGTGAAGCGCTTCCTCGACCACGCACGAGGGTTGGGCCCGAAGCTCGGGCCGGTGTTGCTGCAGCTTCCACCCAATCTCAAGGCGGACCTCGGCGCCCTCGACGAGACTCTGCAACGGATGGGCAACCGGGCGCGGGTGGTGGTGGAGTTCCGGCACGAGTCGTGGTTCACCGACGAGACCGAGGCGCTGCTTCGGGAGCGCGGGGCCGCCCTGTGCCTCGCCGATCGCGGCTCGAAGCCGGTGAGCCCTCTGTGGCGGACCGCGGACTGGGGCTATCTGCGGCTGCACGAGGGGACCGCGTCGCCCCATCCCTGCTACGGCCGCGCCGCGCTGGAGACCTGGGCGCAGAGGCTGGCCGAGCTGTGGGGACCCCGGGCCGAGGTATTCGTGTACTTCAACAACGACACGAGGGGCTGCGCTCTATCGAACGCGCGGACGTTCGCCCGGGCGGTTGAAAGGGCCGGCCTGGAGCCGACCCGGGTACCCGATGAGGTCGTACGCGCCGGCTGACTCTGATAGCACTTAGTCCGATGGGAGACATCCTCGTGGGCACCGCATCGTGGTCCGATCGGTCGCTGATCCGATCGGGGTGGTACCCGAAGGAGGCGAGCAGCCCCGAGAAGCGTCTCCGCTACTACGCGTCGCATTTCCCGCTGGTCGAGGTGGACTCGACCTACTACTTCCCACCGACCGAGCGCAACGCGCAACTATGGGCGAGCCGAACGCCGGACGACTTCACCTTCAACATCAAGGCGTTCTCGATGCTCACGCAGCATCCGACCCGGCCCGAGGCGTTGCCCAAGGACATGACTCTTCCGGAGAAGAAGCGCATCTACGCCGACGACCTCGAAGCCAAAGATCTCGATCGGGTGTGGGACGAGTTCATGTCGGCGCTCGATCCGTTGCGCGCCAAGCTCGGTGCGTTGCTCTTCCAGTTCCCGCCGTGGTTCCCGATCGGGAAGCGCAACCGCAACTACATCCTCGACTGTGCCAAGCGCGCGGCCCCCGTCCCGATCGCGGTTGAGTTCCGCAACAAGACGTGGATGAGCGAGGAGAACCAGAAGGAAACACTCGAGTTCCTGGAGGGCCATGGCATCTCGTACGTGTGCGTGGATATGCCGCAGGGCTTCGTGAGCTCGATCCCGCCGGTCGTGGCCGCGACCGCGGACCTTGCAGTGGTTCGCTTCCACGGTCGAAACTCCGAGGAGTGGGAATCGGGCGAGGTGCAGCGCCGCTTCCGCTACCTCTACTCGGACAAAGAGCTCGACGAGTGGGTCCCGCGGGTCGAGAAGCTCTCACAAGAGGCGAAGCGAACGCACGTGCTGATGAACAACTGCTATAGGGACTACGCGCCGCGCAACGCGGCTGAGCTCGCCGACGCGCTCCGGCAGAGGGGGGCGTCAGTCGTCTGAGGCGAGCCTGCGGTAGCGGCCCCGGAAGTACACGAGGGGGTCGTCGAGCTCCGCCAGTTCGATCCGCTCGATCACCCCCGACACGAGACGCTGAAAGCCGGGCTCCGTCCAGCCCGTCATACGGCAGTAGGCGCGATCGGTGAGATCGGTGAGCACCGGCCCCCACTCGGATGCGGTAACGGCCAGACCCGCGAACAGCCCCCCCGGACTGGGG
>JBOGWZ010000181.1:0-3989 GCA_050694075.1 Actinomycetota bacterium
GACGGCTCGCAGCGAGCGACCGATCAACCTCTGGATCTCCTGGGTGCGGCCCGAAGGCCGGCCCTTGGAAACCTCCCTAGTGATCCGTTCCGGAGAAGAGCGCGGAAGCATCGAGTACTCCGCGGTCACCCATCCCACGCCCTTCCCCATCAGCCAGCGCGGCACCGAGTCTTCGATCGTTGCGGTGCATATGACCTTCGTGTCGCCCATCTCGACGAGGCACGACCCCTCGGCGTAGGGCATGAACCCGGGCGTGAGCACCAGCGGACGGAGCTCGTCCGGGCCGCGCCCGTCGCCGCGCCTCATGCTTGCACCTCGAGCCGCAAGCCGTCGGCCGCGAGCTGCACCTCGGCGTCACCCGAGCTCTTCTGCGCCTCTGCCAGCGACAGCCCGAGGTCCCGCGCCGCAGGAAGATGCGTTAGCACCAGCTTTTTGGCGCCGGCGTCGGCGGCGGCAACGCCGGCCTGCGACGCTCGCATGTGTCCCTCCCACTCCTCGTCCGAATCCTGAAAGGTCGCTTCGCACAGGAATAGATCGGCATCGCCGGCAAGCGCTCGGAAGTCGGCCGTGGGTCCCGTATCGGCCGAGTACGCGACCACGGCCCCCGCGTGCTCGATCCGTACGCCGAGGGTCTCGGGAGGATGCGCCATGCGCACGAAGGAGAGCTTCGCTCCGTCTGCATCCACCGACTCCCCCTCCGCGACCGCCCGGAGATCGAAGGCTCCCTCCAGCTCGGGACTGAATGCGAGCAGCCGTTCGATCGTCTCTCCCGGGGCCCACAACGGGATCGAAGACAGCGGCTCCTCCTCCCCGAAGAGCCGCGCGTGGAGCGCCTGGAAGACGTCGATCGTGTGGTCGGGGTGGCGATGGGTCAAAACGACGCCGTCGATCGCGCGGTGATCCGTGAACTGGAGCAGCTGCCGCCACGTGCCGCCGCCCGCGTCGACCCATAGCTTTCGGCCCCCGTACTCGACGAGATAGCCGGAGCAGCATCGCTCGAGCGTCGCGTACATGGCGGCGCTTCCCAGCACCGTTACCGCTATACCCATCGGTCCCCCGGCTGTCTACAAAAAGACCAGCTAGCCCCAGGAACGGTACTCCACGCGGCCGAACTCCGGCCCTAGGAACCGACGACCCAACGCTTCGTCCAGACCGTCCTCGCTCGACGCGATGAAGCGAAGCTCGCCCGCGTCTTCACTGCGATGGAGCAGATCCATCTCGAGGAGAACGGCATACACCTCGTCCGCGGTGGCGTCTGCGCTCGAGATCAAGACCACCTCGTCGCCCATCACGTACCGGATGACACCCGACAGCAGTGGGTAGTGAGTACAGCCGAGTATGAGAGCGTCAACGTTGGCTTCTCTCAGGGGCATCAGATAGTCCTCTGCCGCCGCGAGCAGAGCTTCGGACGTTGTGTCTCCGCGCTCCACGAACTCGACGAACTTCGGGCACGCCCGCGATACCAACGCGACGTTCTCCCTCGTGCGCGCCACCGCCCGGTCGTAGGCCTGCGAGCGGATGGTCGCCTCCGTCCCGATGAGACCGATCCGCCGGTTCCGCGTCGCCGCGAGAGCGGCCTTCACCCCCGGCTCGATCACCGTGACTATCGGGAGACTGTAGCGGCCGACGCCCTCGTAGAACGCCGTGGACTCGGCAGAGTTGCACGCGACGACGACCATCTTGACGCCCTGGGACACGAGGAAATCCGTGATCTCGAGCGCGAACCCTCGTATCTCCTCGGGAGAGCGAGGGCCGTAGGGACATCGCGCGGTGTCGCCGAAATAGATGAGGTCTTCGTGCGGCAACAGGTCTATGACCGCGCGCGCCACCGTGAGTCCGCCCATTCCGGAGTCGAACATCCCGATCGGGGCGTCGGTGGGCCCACCTACCACCAGAGGACTTCCTCGACCTTCTCCTCAGCGATGTCGATGTCTTGGGTCCATGCCTCCGTGGAGATGTACTTCCATCCTCCGTCGGCTAGCAGACACACGACGTCGCCCCCGCCCGTTGCCTCCAGCCTTTCGGCGACTCGCTGCGCGACCCAGATCACGGCACCGGCGGAGATGCCGGCGAATATCCCCTCGCGCTCGAGCAGTGCGCGCGTCCAGATCACCGACTCCCGTGCCCTTACTTTGACCTTCCCGTCGAGCATGTCGGGGTCGAAGATCGGCGGGATGTAACCATCCTCCAGCGAGCGCAGCCCGTAGACGAGCTCACCCAGCTCGGGCTCGGCCGCCACGATCTTGACGTCGGAGTTGTGCTCCTTGAGTCGCTTCCCCACACCCATCAGCGTCCCGCCGGTCCCCAGCCCGGCCACGAACGCCTTCACCTCCGGGACGTCATCGACGATCTCGCGCCCCGTCCCGTCGTAGTGGGCCCGGACGTTCGCAGGGTTCCCGTACTGGAACGGCATGAAGTAACGGTCGTCCTTCGAGACGACCTCCTGTGCCAGCGCGACCGACCCGTTGGTCCCCTTAGCGCCCTCGGAGAAGATGATCTCGGCACCGAAGGCCCTGAGCAGGGCGACGCGTTCGGAGCTGGCGTTGTCGGGCATCACCGCCGTGAACGGATACCCACGCAGTTTCGACACCATCGCGAGTGCGATGCCGGTGTTGCCGGACGTCGGCTCGAGGATGATCTTGTCCTTGGTGAGAGAACCGGAGGCCTCGGCGTCTTCGACCATCGCGAGCGCGATCCGGTCCTTCACCGAGCCCGTCGGGTTCTCGCCCTCGAGCTTCACCCACAGCCGCACCGATGGTGTGGGCGAGATCCGCGGAACCTCGACCAGCGGCGTGTTGCCGATCGCGTCGAGGATCGACTTGTACTTCAACGGTCGGGATCGGATCCGGAGCGTCCGCCGGGGATTCGCTTCCGACCATCCCCCCCTGCGACGGAGGGCAAGAGCGAAACCGTGTCCCCTTCGTTCGCCTTGGTCTCGAGCTTGTCGAGATAGCGAACGTCCTCATCATTGACGTAGACGTTCACGAAGCGGTGAAGATGTCCCTGCTCAGTAAGGACCTGATCCTTGAGACCCGGGTAGCGGGCGTCGAGCTGCTCGATCAGGTCGGCGATCGTCCCCGGATGGACCTCGATCGAGCCCTGCCCGTCGGTGAATTTTCGGAAGATCGTCGGTATGCGGACTTCAACGGCCACGGTGTATCCCTCCTTGATACCAATGGTAGGTCACCCCTCGACGATCACCGGGACTTCCTCGACGTCGCCCTGCTCGGCCCGAAAATCCTCCTTGAGGATGAGGAACGCCCTCAGGACGGGTGGTTCCTGAGCGAGCGAAACGATGAGGTGGGGAACGGGCTCCACGGCGAGGCGCACGTCGGTCGGCGAAGGGTAGGCCTCGGTCCTGGTGTGCGAGTGGAACACCGCCGCCAGCTCCCAACCCTCTCCTTCGATCTTCTTGTAGGCCGCGAACTGTTCGTGGGGATCCAGCGAGTACCGCACCGGGCTCGTCGACGCGTTCGTCATCGTGAACACGTCGACGATCCGACCGTCGCGCGACGCGAGCAGCCCGCAGGCCTCGTTGGGGACGCCGGCGAGGCAATGCTTGATGATCTCGTCCGCGAGGTCTCTTGGGATCCGTAGCTCCGAGCTCACGCCGCTACTCGGATCCGTCCATCGCCCGCGGTCAGCCGGCCGATGCGCGCCCCCCGTACTCCTCTGCGCGCCAGCGCGTCCATCAGCGCATCGACTCTCGCCCCGTCCACTGCGAGGAGAAGGCCCCCGGAGGTCTGCGCGTCGAACAGCACCGCGCGCTCCGCGTAATCGAGTCCGTTCACGTCGACCAGATCCTCCATGGACTCGATGTTTCGTTTGCTACCCCCCGACAGGACCCCGTCGCGCGCTAGCACGATCGCCTCCTTCAGAACCGGGATATCCGAGAACGACAGCTCGGCCGAGACCTCGCCGTCGAGCATCTGAAGGAGATGGCCGATCAGTCCATATCCGGTGACGTCTGTGGCGGCGTCGACCCCGAC
>JBOGWZ010000182.1:0-3979 GCA_050694075.1 Actinomycetota bacterium
CGAAGCGAAGGTTCTCGAGCAGGACCACGGCGGCGTCCGAGGAGCAGGCCCTCCGGGCGTCCTCGCCGGCGGGATCCTTGGCCAGGGCCACGCTCGGTCCCAGGAGGTGAGCGAGGTGTTCCCCGACTGGGGCGAGGCTCAGCTCCGGAACCACCTTTCCCTCCGGTCGGCCGAGGTGCGAGCAAACCGCAACGCGCGCGCCGCGCTCCAGCAATGCATCAAGGGTCGGGATCGAAGATCGGATCCGAAGATCGTCGGTTATCCGGCCGTTCTCGAGTGGAACGTTGAGGTCGCAGCGGACCAACACCCGCCGGCCGCTCACGTCGAGCTGGTCGAGCCGCGGCAGTGTCATGGCCGAAACATATCCGACGACCATACGACCGAAGGCGTAGCATGTCCGCTCGCATCCGCACGCGAGGAGGGATCCATTGAAGCGTTCGTTGATCGTCGTCACAGCTTCCTTGATGCTTCTCGCCGCCTGCGGCGGGGACGGGATCGAGGGCGACCCGAAGCAGGCGTTGGCCGATGCTTTCCGAGGGCTCGGTCAGGCGGAGGGGCTCACGGTCACGGCGACGCTGCAGTCGACGGCCGAGTCCCTTCAGGCGGCCGCCCAAAGCGAGGGGGATCGGCTCTCCGAAGAGAACGCCGCCAAGATCCTGTCTTCGTCGGTGACCGTCAGTGGCAAGAGCACCACCGATCCCTCCGAGGCCCAATCCGAGATAGCGGTCAACGTCGCAGGCACTGAGAACGCGATCCAGGTCAGAGTCATCTCCAACACTCTGTACGCGCGCGCCGACGTGCGCTCGCTGTTGGAGACCTTCGAGCAGGACCCGGCTTCCGTCGATGCCTTCGTACAACAGGCGGAGGCGTCGGGCCTCGACTTCGTGCGCCCGGCAGTCGACGGCGAGTGGCTTTCGATCAGCGGGCTCGACGCGATGCAGCAACAGTTGGGGATGGGTCAGCCGACGCCGAGCGGGGTCGAGCTCGAGCGTGTGTTCGACCGCTTCGCCGAGGACATCGAAGGCAAGGCCACCGTCACCGAAGGTGACGTGGACGGGCCCGGCACCCATCTGATCGTCGAGATCGGGGCCCGCGATGTGGTGGACTCGTTCCTCAATCTCGCCCGGGAGCTCGGCCAGGCGATCCCGCCCAACGCGTTCCCATCCCCCTCCGACATCCCCGACCGGCAGATCCGGGTCAACACGTGGGTGGAGGGCGACTTCGTGCGCCAGATCGAGCTGGACTTCCTCCAGTTCGCGGCGTTCGAGGGTGAGGACATCCCCGAGGGGGTCGACGAGCTGGCCCTGCGTCTGGGAATCGACGAGTTCGACGAAGACGTCGAGGCACCCGGCGACGCGGTCCAGGTCGATCCGAACCAGATCCTGCAGCTCCTCTTCGGCGGCGCGCCGATGACGGGCTTGCCGGGAGAGGGCGTCGAGCTGGAACCCGCGCCCTAGGCGGTTTGCGTCACAGCTTGCCGGCGATCAGCTCCGTGACGTCCACGAGCCGGTTCGAGTAGCCCCACTCGTTGTCGTACCAGCCCAGCACCTTCACGAGGCGGCCGTTCGCCATGGTCGAGAGCGCGTCGAGGACGCACGAGTGCGGGTTGCCGATTATGTCGGTCGACACGATGGGGTCCTCGGTGTACTCGAGGATGCTCTTCATCCTCGTCGACTGCGACGCCTCGCGGTAGGCGTTGTTGACGTCTTCGACGGTCGCCTCCGAATCGAGATACGCGACGAGGTCGGTGATCGAGCCGTCGGCCACCGGAACCCTCAGCGAGATGCCGTCGAGCCGTCCCTTCAGCTCGGGCAGCGCCAGCGACGTAGCCTTCGCCGCTCCCGTGGACGTCGGGATGATGTTGATCGCCGCGGCCCGCGCCCGCCGGAGGTCCTCGTGCGGGAAGTCGAGGGTTCTCTGGTCGTTCGTGTACGCGTGGCACGTCGTCATGAACCCTCTTTCGATCCCCCAGTTGTCCTGCAGGATCTTCGCCAGAGGGACAACGCAGTTGGTCGTGCACGACGCGTTCGAGATGACGTCGTGTTTGCCCGCGTCGTATGCATCGTCGTTGACGCCCATCACGATCGTGATGTCCTCTTCCTTCGCGGGGGCCGAGATGATGACCTTCTTCGCCCCCCCGTCGATGTGCTTGGCGGCGTCTGCTCGCTTCGTGAAGAAACCGGTCGACTCGATGACCACGTCGACTCCGAGGTCGCCCCAGGGCAGGTTTCCGGGATCGCGCTCGGACAGAAGCTTGATGTCCTGGCCCTGGACCGAGAAACCGGAGTCCGTCACCTTGACTTCCTTGTCGAAGCGCCCGAGCACGGAGTCGTACTTGAGGAGGTGAGCCATCGTCTCGGCGTCGCCGAGGTCGTTGACCGCCGCGACCTCGAGCTTGGACCCCGCGGTGATGAGCGCCCGGAAGAAGTTGCGACCGATGCGTCCGAACCCGTTGATCCCTATGCGCGTGGCCATCGACGATCCCTCCTTGCAGCCTTTTCGGCCATCCTACTCACAGCGCTCGCAGGACCTCGCCGAGGCGCGCGGAGTCGTGAGCGCCGTCGTCCGAGGCAACGTCGGCCGCCACCACTTCGAAGCCGAGGAACTCGAGCGCGTCACGGTCGACGCGCACGCCGTCGGTGGGAACCTCCGGATGCTGCACGATCACCGCGTCGATGCAATCGGGGCCGACATGCGCGAGGAGAGCTTCGACGTGAGCGGAGACCGGGAGCCCCTGTGTTTCTCCCTTCTGCATACGTGCGTTGCACACGAGGATGCGACGCGCCCCGGTGTCCACGAGCGCGCTGCCGATACCGGGAACCAGCAGGGTGGCGATAAGGGAGGTGAAGAGGCTCCCGGGGCCCAGGACGACCTGGTCCGCCTCGAGGATCGCCTCGACCGCAGGGCGACAGGCCGGAGGGCCCGACGGATCGAGGTAAACGGCCTGTATAGGCGCGGTCGTCTGCGCGACCGCGACCTGTCCCTTGACGACCTCTCCGTTGACGCGCGCCCGGAGGTTCACGAGGGCCGTTGTCGCGGGGTAGACGCGTCCCGAAGCGCCGATCACGCGACCGGCGGCGGCCACAGCCTCGACGAAGTCCCCGTGCATCTCCGCGAGCGCGGCGATCACGAGGTTGCCGACCGTGTGTCCGGTGAGTGCACCGGTCTCGAAACGGTGTTGGAACATGCGAGCGAGCTCGGCGTCGTCGGCGAGCGCCACCAGACAGTTGCGGATGTCACCGGGCGGCGGGATGCCCAGCTCGCGCGTGAGTCGCCCGGACGAGCCACCGTCGTCCGCGACGGTCACCACCGCGGCGACATCGTCGGCGTACGTGCGCGCCGCTCTCAGCGTGGCGGCGAGCCCGTGCCCGCCACCGATACCGACGACCCTCATGTCCCGCGCTCTTCCCGGCCTGAGCAGCGCAGGCCGACGCTCGCCGACGAAGCCTCCGCAGGGACCAACGACGCCGTGGGCGTCGGAGGTTCCGAGGACCGCGCGAGGAGGCGAGGCGTCGAGCCGAGCAGCGAATTCATGGTTCGACCGGGGCGCGCTCTACGTCGCGGTGGATGACCTTCCCCGCGAACCCTTTGTCCTTGATGAAGTCGGCTATCTCCTCCGCGAGCGTGACGGAGCGGTGGCGGCCCCCTGTGCACCCAACGGCCACCGTAAGGAAATGCCTCCCCTCCTCCTGGAAGCCCGCCAGCATCACCGCGAAGAGGTCCTTGGTGCGAGCGAGGAAGTCCGCGGTCGCCTCCTGCCCCAGCACGTAGGCACGAACCTGCGGGTCCACACCGGTCAACGGCCTCAGGTCGTCCACCCAGTGGGGGTTGGGCAGGAAGCGCACGTCGATAACGATGTCTGCGTCGAGGGGGATCCCGAACTTGTAACCGAACGAGATCACGGTGGTCTTCAGGCCCTCGGTGACGATGTCGCTCTCGAAGTAGGCGCTCAAACGCACCCGGAGGTCTCGCACCGTCA
>JBOGWZ010000183.1:0-3973 GCA_050694075.1 Actinomycetota bacterium
ACTTGGAGGTGATCGCGGACGACGTGTTCGGGGCTGCGTGGACGATCTTGCCGCCGGCGTCCTGGTGCTGGCCCTCGCCTGCGTACGCGATAGACAGCACCTCGCCGCGCGCATGGGGGCCGAGCAGGTACACGCTCGGGTACTTCATCGTGACCTTGGAGCCGAGGTTGCCGTCGACCCACTCCATGATTCCGCCCTCATAGGCGGCGGCGCGCTTGGTCACCAGGTTGTAGACGTTCGAAGACCAGTTCTGGATCGTCGTGTAGCGGGCGCGAGCGTCCTTCTTCACGATGATCTCGACGACCGCGGAGTGCAGCGAGTCGGACGAGTACACCGGAGCGCTGCAGCCCTCGACGTAGTGCACGTAGCTACCCTCGTCGACGATGATCAGCGTCCGCTCGAACTGGCCCATGTTCTCCTGGTTGATGCGGAAGTAGGCCTGGAGCGGGATCTCGACCTCGGTGTTCGGCGGCACGTAGATGAACGAGCCCCCGGACCACACGGCCGAGTTCAGCGCGGAGAACTTGTTGTCGGCGGCGGGGATGATCGTGCCGAAGTACTGCTTGACGATGTCGAAGTGCTCGCGGACCGCGGTGTCCATGTCGCAGAAGATCACGCCGCGCCGCTCGAGCTCCTCCTTGGTCTTGTGATAAACGGACTCGCTCTCGTACTGGGCGCTCACCCCACCGAGGTACTTCTTCTCGGCCTCCGGGATCCCGAGCTTGTCCCATGTGGCCTTGATGTCCTCGGGCATGTCCTCCCACGACTTCACCTGCTCCGTGGGCTTGATGTAGTAGTAGATGTTGTCGAAGTCGATCTGAGAGAGATCGGCCCCCCACGTCGGCATCGGCTTGCGATAGAAGACGTCGAGCGCCTTGTGCCGGAACTTCCGCATCCAGTCGGGCTCGCCCTTACGGTCCGACATCATGTCGATGACGTCGTGGGACACACCCTTCTGTGGGATCTCCTCGTAGGAGACCTCGTCGTGCCAGCCGTACTTGTACTGGCCCTTGAGGGCACGAACCTGATCGTTCTCGTTCTGGACCTTGAGGTCCTTGGCGCCGGTCGCCACTCGCAGACCCCCTTTGGGTCTCGTCGCTTCGTCGTCTCGGGTCGAGTGTAGCAGTTAGGTATGCCTAACACCACCCTGCGGCCACGGTTATTTGCCCTGGTCGCATAGGGGGAAACACCCTCGAGAGACGAGATGTTCCCGCGACGCGGGCTCAGCCCTTTCGCCCGGAGCGGCGGGTCGGGGCCGCCGGCGGATGCACCGAGGTGCGGGCGAGGTCGATGTCCGCATCGTCGGTCTGCTCGTCGGCGTGGAACCCCGGCCCCTGAGAGATCACCTGGAACGTCTCCGCGTGGGCGTACCCGAAGGCCTCGCCGCGCTCAGCGGTCCATCTCCTCACCCATGCGGCCACTTCCTCTGCGTTCTCGCCGATCTGGCTCTCGTGACACATGAGCGCCTCTATCTTCCGATCGACGGTCGAGGAGATGTCGATGCCGACGGGCTTCTCGCCGGGACCGGTGACCCATACCTCGCGCAGCCCGCGCCATGGCTCGAGGCCCTCCTCGAGCAGCTCCGGGAAGTGCCCCGGCGTCGTGCCCGCCGACATGACGATGTCGAGCGAAGCCTGACCCACGGCGCGATGGTCCGGATGATTTATGAAACGGCTTTCCACCATCGGACGAACGTCCATGACGACGAACCGATGGGGACGGTACATCCGGAAGACACGCGCGATGTCACGCCTGAGATCGAGCGTGTACTCGACGTAACCGTCGCGATAGCCGAGCCAAATGACCTCCTTCGCCCCGATCACCTTCGCGGCGCGCTCGGACTCGACGCGGCGGACCTCGGCCAGGCGTTCCCCCACCAGGGCGCGGTCCTGCGTCCCGGTGGAGCCGTCGGTGGCTATGCAGTAGGTGACCTCGGCCCCCTTGTCGACCCATTGAGCGAGGGTGCCCGCGCAGCCGAACTCGATGTCGTCGGGGTGCGCGGAGACGACCAGCGCTCGGAAAGCGGGAGCCGGGCTCACGGCGCGGTGCGCAGGATCAATACGTCTGTGGGCGCGTGATGCGAGACGCGGTGCGGCACGTTTCCGAGCATGAAGCGCTTCGCGCCGCTCATGCCGACGCTCCCCACGACGATCAGCTCGAAGCCCTCCGTCTGCGCGGCAGTAATGAGCGATTCGGCGGCGTTGCCCTGCACGGCCTTCACCTCCGCCTCCGCACCGGAACGCTGCGCGTGTTCCGCGGCGCGGTCGAGCACGTCTTCGGCCTGAGCCGCTCCTGCGATCCGCCATCTGAACTCCTGCGGGACCTCTCGCACGTTGCGTCCGGCGTTCCACTGCGCCACGGGATCGGAAGGATCCGCGCGCAGCTGCTCGAGCTCGTGCTCGTTGGGAGGTTCGTACGCGCACAGGGCGGTAAGGCGCGCCCCGAGGCGCGACGCGAGCTGAGCGGCGATCTCGACGGCGCGGGTTGCCGTCGGCGAGCCATCGGTTCCGACGAGGATTCGCTCGTAGTCGGCGATCTCTTTAGGAGCGGGATCCGTCTTCACGATCAAGAGATCGGTGGTGGCGTGATGGGACACCTTATTGGGCACGTTGCCGAGCATGAAACGACGCGCCCCGCTCATGCCGACGCTTCCGACCACAAGCAACCCGGCCCCCAGGCGCTCGGCCTCGGAGACGAGCACCTCGGCGGGATTGCCCTCGACGGCCAAGTGCTCGGCTCCGTAGGACGCGGCCAGCTCCTTCAGGGGCGCGCCGGGGTCACGGCCGGCATGAAGAAGCACCATGCGAGACCCCAGCTTGGTCGCCAGCCCGGCAGCCCGATCCGTCGCCAGGCGCGCGGTCTTGGAGAGGTCGGTCCCCGCAACGATGCACTCGTACATGGTTACTCCCCCTTATCCGGGGGAACCCCGGCGCCAAGGCGCCTCACTGGTTCCCCCCTTCCCCCTCCTGCTGTTTAGGCCACGGACGAACCGCGAGCGTGCAGCGCGCGACCGCGACCGCGTTGCCGTCCTGGTCGTCGATCTCGATCGTCCAGACGTGGATGGTCCGGCCCTTGCGAATCGGCGTGGCCGTGGCGCGGATGGTTCCGTCACTCACCGCACGCAAGTGACTGATGTTCAGGTCGATCCCAACCGCGAACTCCTTGTCGGTGTCACAGTTGAGAAACGCACCGATCGACGCCGCACTCTCGGCGATCACCGCGGACGCTCCGCCGTGCAGGAGTCCCATCGGCTGGTGCACGCGAGTGGTGACGTCCATCTCGAGAACGACCCGGTCGGGGCCCGCCTCGACGGTGCGGATTCCGAGGGCCTCGTGGATGCCTGCGTAGGCGATGTCGACGCGGTCGGACACGCCGTGATGCTACCTGCGCTATGCGGTGGCTTTGTGCGACCTCTTGTGTGACTTCTTGTCCCGGTACATCTCCCTGTCGGCGGCCGACAGGAGCTCCTCGGACGTCTCGCCGTCCTCGCCGTAGAGGGAGATTCCGACGCTGACCGAGATCGTGAGCTCGGGGACACCGGGGATGGTCGCAGCCGCCAGCTCCTCGCGTATGCGGTTGGACACGATCTGCGCGCCCGGGCGGTCCGCGTCCTTGAGGATCACGACGAACTCATCCCCGCCGTAGCGCGCCACGCAGTCGCTGGTTCGCACCGCCTCCCGCAACGCTCCAGCCACGAGCTGGATCGCCGCGGAGCCGACCTGGTGACCGTAGCGGTCGTTGACTCCCTTGAGGTCGTCTACATCGACGAGAAGCACGGCGTACTTCGCCGCGGCGGACTCGAGCACGCCGAGCTCCTCATAGAAGCTCGCGACGTTCGAAACCCTGGTGAGGGGATCGGTGGAGGCAAGATGGCGCAGGTTGGACTGCAGCGCGTAGTGAGCTTCGGCGAAGATTCCGAGGAAGACGGCGGTCAGTCCATAGAGCGGAAAGCGCGCCGCGGTCGCGCTGAGGA
>JBOGWZ010000184.1:0-3956 GCA_050694075.1 Actinomycetota bacterium
TGTGGGACCGGCGGAGATCGCGCGGGGACGTTCAACGTGTCGACCGCGGCCGCTCTCGTCTGTGCCGGAGCGGGTGTCAAGGTGGCGAAGCACGGCAATCGGGCCGCGTCGTCCCGGTGCGGTTCCGCCGACGTCCTCGAAGCACTCGGAGTGAAGATCGATCTGCCCCCTCCCAGCGTGGCTCGCTGCGTCGAGCAAGCGGGCATCGGTTTCTGCTTCGCGCCCGTGTTCCATCCCGCGATGCGACATGCGGCCGGAGCGCGGCGTGAGCTGGGGGTCGCAACGATCTTCAACTTCCTCGGCCCTCTCACCAACCCCGCCGGCGCCACGCACCAGTCCTTGGGCGTCGCCGACGAACGCATGATGAGTCTGATGGTGGAGACGCTCCAGCGCCTCGGCTCCCATCACGTGGTCGCCTTCCACGGATCGGACGGGCTCGATGAGCTAACGCTCTCGGGGCCTTCTCTGATCGTCGAGCTTCGCGGCGGCGAGGTACGGCGGTACGAGCTCGACCCCAAGGAGGTCGGTATCGAGCGCGCCTCGGTGGATGCGGTCGCGGGGGGCAGCGCCGAGGAGAACGCGGCAACGATCCGCTCGGTGCTCTCGGGCGAGAAGGGCCCGCGTCGCGACATCGTCGTGTTGAACGCGGGCGCAGGCCTGATGGCGGTCGACCGTGCCTCCGACCTCGAGGACGCCGTGGGGATAGCGGCCGGGACGATCGACTCGGGGGCCGCGGCCGCCGCGCTCGATGCGCTGATCGAGGTCTCCAGCTCGCTCTGATCACCCACGCCGGTAGAGTGACGGAGAACATGCTGAAGCAGACGCGGGAGACCACCGAGCAAGACCTTCAGCAGCGCGTGGCAACGCTCGAGAACACCCTCGATTCCCTTCGCGAGGAGACGGAGGTGATGCACGTCCTTCTCGGGTTGTCCTCGGCGCTGATGGAAGTCTCGACCGTCGAGGAGACGCTCGAGAAGGCCGTGCGGATCGTGAAGGACACCTTTGGGGCCGACCGGTGTTTCGCCGCGTCATGGGATCCCTCACGGGCCCGGTTCACCGTCTCCTCTCACTGCGGCTTCGAGCCTCGGCTGGCGGCGATCTTGTCCGAGTATGCGGGGACGACCCGCGGCTTCGGTCTGTTGCGGAGGGTTCTGGGGGAGAGGGCGCCCGTGCTCGTAACGGACGCCGTCGGCGAGGAGGCGCTCCAGGCCGAAGAGGCGGCGGTTAGAGAGGTGTCCTCATTCATCGGCATCCCTCTCACCCGTCGGGGCGAGGACTTCGGCGCGATCGGGATCGAGTTCGCTCGTCCCCGCCGGTTCGGCTCGAAGGAGGCCGCCCTCGCCCGCGGCATCTCCCGTCAGGTCGCGGTGGCGCTGACGAACGCCCGCCGTCTGAACCTGCTACAGACCCTCCGCAGCTTCGGGCTTCGCATCGGCAGGACTCCGCTCCGCGTCTCGGCGGTCGGGCGCGAGGTCGCTGCCGGGGCCGCAGAGCTCCTCGGCGCGGACGCCGCCTCGGTTTATTTCCTGGACGAATCGCATGGGAACCTCGTCCTGGCGATGCAGCAGGGGCTGTCGGCAGAGGTCGAAGCCCGTCTGGCGCGCATCGAGGTTGCGGGCTCCCTGTGGAGCGACCTTACCGAGGGGCGCGCCGTGACCCTTCCGGACGCCCGCAGTCACCTCGACCTCCGCGGAGCGCCCACCAGCGTGGTGGCGGCCGCGATACCGAGCTCCGAGCACCGGATCCTTGGAGCCGTGTTCTTGTTCTTCCACCAATACTTCGCCATCTCTCCGGACGAGATCGACGCGCTGCTTGTCCTGTCCGCGCAGTCGGCAACCGCGATCGAGAACGCGCAGCGTTACGAACGGCAAAAACACGTCGCGTTGAGCCTGCAGAGGGGCCTGCTGACGTCGGAGATGCCCGATCTGGAGGGCTGCGACATAGGAGCGGTGTACGAGCCCGCCGGCGGGGAGTCGGAGGTCGGGGGAGATTTCTACGACGTGTTCGACCTGCCGGACGGCCGCTTCGCGGTCGTGGTCGGCGACGTCTCGGGCAAGGGGGCGGAGGCCGCGGCCCAGATGGCGATGGCCAAATACATGCTGCCGGCGTTCGCCATGCGCAATCCGTCCCCATCCTCGGTCCTGTTCCACCTGAACAACGCCTTGGCGAAGGGGCTGGGGGAGGAGCGGTTCGCGACGGTTGTCTACGGTCTCTTCGATCCCGAGTCGCGCACGTGCACGCTCTCGGTCGCCGGGCACCCGACCCCACTGCTGTACCGGGCCGCCACCTCATCGGTGGAACCCGTCTCCGTCGAAGCCCCGGTGCTCGGGGTATTCGAGGGCCAGTCCTTCGATCACGTGGAGATATCCATGGACCCGAACGACGTGCTCCTGCTGTACACGGACGGCATCCCCGAGACCCGCAACAGCGACAAGCTCTACGGGAGTGAGCTTCTGAAGAGATCGTTCGCAGACCGGGCGCGCGCTGCCGCCGCTCAGCAGGTCGCAGAAGGCATCTACGAGGACGCGCAAGCGTTCGGGGACGTCCGCGACGACGCCGTGGTCCTGGCCCTTCGCTGCTTGTGATGAGCGCGTTCGTGTGCAACGCGTGTGGCAACAAGACGCGCTTCGACGTCTTCGAGTCCAAACGCGTTCGTTCTTTTCATCACTACACACTGGGGGGCGATCTGACGATCGAGGAGGAAGAGGTGCTGCAACTCTCCGTCGACAAGATCGTCTGCCGATGGTGCCAGTCGACCGATATATCCGAGGCCCCTACGGTGCCGGCGGCGGAGGACTAAAGGGAGATGGGACCCCTCTCCGGCATCCGCGTCCTGGATCTGACACGGCTCCTGCCCGGAGGTTACGCGACTCTCCTCATGGCGGATCTCGGCGCGGACGTCATCAAGATCGAGGAGCCGGGACGGGGCGACTACATCAGATGGACGCCCCCGATGGTGGGCGAGCACTCCTCCGGGCACCTCGCGTTGAATCGCAACAAACGCTCGATGACGCTCAACCTGAAGTCCGACGAGGGTCGCGATCTCTTCGTGCGGCTCGCTGAGGGCGCGGACGTCGTGATCGAATCGTTCCGGCCGGGCGTGATGGCTCGACTCGGCGTCGGCTACGAGTCACTGCGGGCACACAACCGTCGCCTGGTTTACTGCGCGATCTCGGGTTATGGGCAGGACGGTCCGCGCTCCCAGGCGGCGGGGCACGACCTCAACTACATCGGCTACGCGGGGGTCCTGTCGATGACCGGGGAGGAGCGACCGGCGATCCCGGGGGTTCAGATCGGCGATCTCGCGGGCGGTGGGATGGCCGCGGTGATCTCGATCCTGGCCGCGCTCTTTCGACGCGCCGAGACGGAAGAGGGGGATTACTGCGACGTGTCGATGACCGATGGCGTGATCTCCTGGCTGTCGATCCACGCGGCCGCTTACGTCGCAACCGGCGAGCCCCCGCGCGGGGGCCGGGCGCCGTTGTGCGGGCTCTATCCGTGCTATCGGGTGTATCCGGCCGCGGACGGCTGGATCACGGTGGGGGCACTCGAGCCTCAGTTCTGGGCGTCGCTGTGCAACGCGCTCGAGCGTCCCGACCTCACCGAGGATGCCTACGCCACGGGGTCGCGACGAGACGAGGTCGTGGCCGAGCTCGATGACCTGTTCTCGAAGAAGACGCGCGACGAGTGGATGCAGCACCTCGAGGGCCTCGACGTCTGTGTGGGCCCGGTGAACGATCTCGCGGAGACCTTGTCCGATCCCCAGGCCCGAGCGCGGGGGATGGTCGTCGCCGCGGAGATCCCCGGGGTAGGGGAGTGGACCCAGATCGGGAACCCGATCCGGCTGTCGGGGGCTCCCGGCGACGTGGCGGCCCGCTCCGCTCCCTCCATGGGCGAGCACACCGAGGAGGTTCTCTCCGAGATCGGTGTCGGCCCCGAAGAGATCGCAAAGCTGC
>JBOGWZ010000185.1:0-3953 GCA_050694075.1 Actinomycetota bacterium
TTCGCCCCTCACGCCACCGCGGGGGTGGCCCTGATGGAGACCGGTTCGGGCTCCGAGGAGGACCTCGACGACGCGCTCGCGCGGGTGCTGCCCCGAGACCATCGATATGCCCACTCCCACGGCTCTCCCGGTCACGGCGCGGACCACCTCCTGCCGGTGTTCGTGTCGCCGTCGCTCACGATCCCCGTGATAGGCGGCGAGCTGCAGCTCGGCACGTGGCAGAGGGTGGTGCTGATCGACACGAACCGCGACAATCCCCATCGCCGGCTGCGCCTTTCTTTCGTTCCTGGATAGCCGAGTTGTACGTGAGCGCCCCTATAGGGGGGCTCACGTCCAAGTCGGCAGGGGATGGGGCTAGAAGCGGTAGAGGGCGGCGACCTCTTGGTTGTCCGGCATCTCGTCGCCCTGCACCAGGAAGGCCGTGCCGCCGTGGATCAGCGTCTGCGCGGCGGCGAGGTCGAGCAGATCGAGATCACCTGGCTCCGCGTCGGAATGGGGCTTGAGCTCGTCGTTGTGCAGGTTGTAGCTGCCCCACATCTGCTCCCCCGCCCGGATGAACAGGAACTCGATCCGCCCCTGGTGCGCCGAGCGAAGGACCTCGTGGATCTCCGACGAGGTGAAGCCCGTCCCCGCGGCCTGCGCGTAGCGTTGTTTCGCCGACTCGATCTCCGCTCTGAATCTCGGTTCGACGATCTGGAGCGCGCGTTCGTGGAGCTGGGCGGGGCTGAGGCGATCGGGGCTGCCCTCGATCCCTCTGTCCAGGATGTGCCGGTAGTGACTGGCCTGACGGTAGAGAGGCTGCAAGTAGTCGACAGACGCGAGCACGAGCGGGGCGTGATCCGTGCCGAGGACCTGAATAATCCCGTGATCCACCGCCTGGAAGAAACGAAGGATCTCGTCCTTCTGGTCTTCTCCGCCGGGACCGTGCCCGTGGAACGCGTGCTTGCGAGTGACGCGGCCGGGCCCGCGCGACGGGGCCGCCGGGCCCGTGTCGCTTCGGGACGGCGCGAGCGTCGGGTGATCCTTCGATTCCGGCTTCTGCAGGTCGTCGTAACGCAGCGCCTCCTCGATCGACCTCGGGATATCGATATCCGAAAGGTTTACCTCCGTCACTCCGTAGCGGCTGGCGCGGAGAAGTCTCACGGAGTGCTGGCTGATGGCCAGCACGTAGAAGTGCCGTTCGCCGGCAAGCGCCGGAAGGAGCGGCTTGACGTGCAGCCGATGCGATGCCACCACCAGCTCGTCGACCGCGAACGGAAGGCGGTAATAGCGGAACGTGTGTGGGGTGCGGAACAACGCCAGCCCCTCGAGCTGGTGACGCCAGAAATCGTTGTTCCCCAACAGCGAGTTGACCGGCTCGAGCAGTTCCTCGATCTCCGGTCTCCTGATGCCGCGCTCGGCCAGGAGGTTGTGGGCCTTTCCAATTAGGTTCTTGAGCCGCAGGGAGTTCTGCTCGGACTCGACCGTCACGCGATCGGTGGGATGGAAGATGGACAGAGCGGGGCCCGGTCTCTCCTCGACCAGGTTCAGTATCTCTTCTCGCGTCACGACCTCGAGGGTCCTAGCTTGTGCCATCGGTCCTCCCCTCGGCCAGATCACCCTCGGACGGCGAGTCCCGCCTTCGATGCTTGTTGCTTCGCAGCCGTCCCAGCGGCAGGCCCGCTCGGGCGAGCAGCGCGGCGAGCCTCGCTCCGGTTCCGGGGGCCGGATACCGTCGAGGGTATCCCAGCTCGCTTAGCAGGTCCCCGGCCACGGATTCGAAGACCTCGATGTGCGCATCAGGCATCTGTTCTTCCCAGGAACGCACCGAGGGAATCGGTTTCTCCACAACGTGCGGGTTGTACATGCGCGATCGCGGCAAAGCTTCCGATGCCGCCTGCTCCGTGTAGTCGAGCATCCCACTTTCGAACGACAGGTCGAGGAAGTCGCACAGCGAACGCACGCGGCTCTCGACATCGCTCACCAGATCCTCGTAGCGCACTTCGAGGTAGCGGCCTTTGTCGAGGGCGCGCCCATCCCGGAGACCGGCCCCGACGCGATCCGCCCACAGCGCGGCCGCTCGTGCGACGGTCTTGGGGCCGAACGGGACGTCCGCGTAGCTCAGGGCTACGTTCCTCCCGTCGCGAATGATGTGCACGAAGCGCGAGTGGGGGAACAGCGCCGCCAAGAGAGAGATGTGTTGCACGTACCGAGGCGTCTTGTCGCCCCAACGGGTCTTGTCGTGGCTCTTCGAGTAAGCGGCATAGGCGGCGGCCATGACCTCCGCGTACGGAGCCCGAGTGCCCGCGCCGACCTCCTCCCTCACGGCTTCGATGGGAAGCCCCCACAGCCGGAAGCGAGGGTGAGCAGCGAGCGCGCCGAGAGTCTCGGCGACGTCGACCGAGAGTTCACCGCGCCACAGCTCGACGATGAAGCGCGACTCGGGAGGCACCGCGACGTCGGGATGCGAGTTGAGGATCATGCGCACGAGCGTGGTGCCCGAACGCGCCGACCCCACGATGAAGAACGGCACCGCCACTCCGTGACCCACTACAGGTAGCCGAGATCCTTCAGGTGCTTCTCGACGATCGCCTCTTCCTCGCTCGACATGCCGGACTCCGGAACGGCCCCGGACGACGAGATCCTCTCGATGAAGCTTTCGAGCCGACGCGCGACCTCCGGATAACGGCGGTAGAGATTCCGCTTCTCCGAGCTGGAGCCGTCTCCATCGAGGCGGTAGAGCGCGGGTTTCCCGTTTCCAGGCTTAAGCAGCTTCCAGTCCGGCGTGCGCACTCCGACGATGCGTCTGCCCTCCAGCTTGATTCCGACCGCTTCCATGTAAGCGGGCTCCTCCGGAAGCGAGCCACCCTGCATCAGGGGGCGCAGGCTCCGCCCGTCTACGTCGGAGGGGGCCTCGACGCCGCACAGCTCGGCGAGCGTCGGAAGGAGGTCCACGTGTCGCACCTGTTCCTCGACGACGGCCGGCGCGACGCGCGGCCCCGCGATGATCAGCGGCACCTTCACGAGATGTTCGTGCAGGGCGAAGCCGTGCCCCACCGTACGCGCCGCAAGCTTTCGGTCCAGGAGCGGGAACCATTTCGAAGGCTTTAAAGAGCGACGGGCGCGCGAAGCCGCGCGGTTGAGGAAGCGGTCGAGTCGGGACTCCGCGTACTCCTCACCATGATCGCCGGTGATCACGGTGAGCGTGTCTTCGCCGGCCGCGGAAAACACCTCGCTCAGGCGCTCGTCGGCGGCGGCCACGACCGCTTCGTAACCGGCGCGATCCCAGCGTTTGACGTGGTCCGGCGGGGGGCGGAAAGGCCGGTGCACCTCCCATATGTGCAGCAGCATGAGCCACGGCTGCTCGTAGTCGCCCATCCTCTTGACGACTTCGTCGCGCCAGCCGAAGAACGGTGCGCGGTAGCCCTGACGATGACGTGGCTCGTCGAACCCCCGGAGGACTCCGGTTTCGGGAACGAGGGGGCCCGTTACCTCCGCGTAGGTCTTATATCCGGCGGCTCCAAACGTCTCGGCCATCGTCCTGACCGAGGTCGACAGCCGATAACCCTGAAGACCCCGTACCCCGTGCTTCGGTGGGAAGCAGCCGGTCAACAGCGAGGAGAACGACGGCGTCGTGGTCGTCGCCGTGCATATGCACTGACGAAACGTCGCGCCCTTAGCGCCGTAGGAGGAGATGTTCGGTGTGGGAACGTGTTCCCCGTAGATCGCGTCGGCGCGTAGCGAATCTATGACGAGCAAGAGAACGTTGGGCCTGTCGGACACGACCCCACTTTAGGTCACCTACGTAAGCGATGCCCAAGGGTAATATCGACGCCTTGTCGGAGGGGTGGCTCCTCCGGCTCTTACGCCGACAAACTCACAAGATCGGAGCATGGGCAAGCACGTCGTTGTTCTGGCGCTGGCTCTCGCGCTCGTCGCGGCCTCCTGCCAGGCTTCCCCGGAGCCCAACGGGA
>JBOGWZ010000186.1:0-3933 GCA_050694075.1 Actinomycetota bacterium
CCGGGCTCGCGCTGGCGATCGTCCCGCTGTCGGCCGCCGCCGGTGGCGGCTGCCATCCGAAGAGCAACGACCCGAGCAGCTCCGACGCGACCGGGTCCACATCCGCAGCCGTTCCGATCGAGGGGTGCCAGTTCTCACCGACGGTGCTCTACGTCGATCCCGGCACCGAGGTGACGTGGACGAACGAGGACCCCGCTCCCCACACAGTGACGGGCCCGCTGCACGCGTGGGGCAGCGACAGCGAGCTGCTGCTTGGGGACAAGATCGCGTACAGGTTCGAGGAAGAGGGCGTGTACCCCTACGCGTGCATCTTCCACCCCGGCATGAACGGGGCGATCGTCGTCGGTGACGGCGTGGGCGAGATGACCGCGGCCGCGGTGACCTCGGTGGACGCCGATCCGCCTCAGGACGGACCGAAGACGCAGCCCGAAGGCTCCGGAGGGATCGACACGAACGACGCCCTGCTCCTCTCCGGTGGCGTGGCCGCGATCGTCGGGGCCGTGGGGTTCGGAGCCGGCCTCGCCCGGCGGCGAGCGGGGGCCGTCGGATAGATCCTCCTGGAAGAAACGTCACCGCCCCGGCGTTTGGGATGGTGATGAGGAGACTGACCGATTCCCAAGCCCACAAGGCGCGTGCTGCGCTGATCGACGGGGAGTTCCCCGAGGGGATGCAGGCGCGCTGTGCCCGCTGCGAGAAGGTGCGAGCCATCGCGGAGGGCGAGCTGCTCGACGTGAGCCGGAGCACGGAAGGCCCCCTGAGGGTCTTCGTCTGCTCCGAGTGCGTACGGGAGCTGCGCCGGAGCGCGGCCTAGACGCGGTCCGCCGCGCCCTTCACGCCGCTGGCTTCGGCACAGTGGGCGCAGCAGAAGAAGGTTCCGTCTTTCTCGATCCCGTGCCCGATGATGGCGCATCCACAGTGTGAGCACCGCGGCGCCAGCGCGTGGATCGCGCATTCGAAGCTGTCGAAGGTGTGGGGCCCGCCGTCCGCCGTCGTGACCTGGAAGGCCTTGTCGTAGTCGTTGCCGCACACCTCACATAGCGCCATCGGCGACCACCTCCCCCGGAACCGCTGCAAGCGAAGCTCTTAGCGCAGCGCTTACCCGAGGGCTCCGGTTCGGAAACGACCTGCTAGCCGCCCACGCAGCGCACGGCTGTCTGGGTGCAGGGCTTCCGCTCCGGCCCCAGCCGCACGCCGGACAGTGATACGAACGGAAGGGTCAGGTGTGACGGGTGCTTCGCGTCGTGCAGCACCGTGTTGATCCCGTAGAACCGCTTGGGAACGTACGCGTAGTAGCTGTCGACGGCCGGCGGGGTGTGGATCTTGACGACGAGCCGGTGACCGGGACGGAACACGTGGCCGAACGGGAACACCTCGACCAGATAGCGGTACGTGTTGCCGGGCTCGATCATCGTCGGGTTGGTGTGAGGCCGATGCGGGCGGTACATGATCCCCCCGTCGTAGTCCGACAGCCCCTGGGTGATGGCGCGATGGCTGGCCTTGAGCATCCCGCGCTGCAGGTAGTACCGGCTCCCATCCGGGCCCTGGTCGATGATCTGCACGAAAATCTCGGTGTCCGGCGTGGTCGAAGACGCGTACAGCGTCGCCGTCGACGGGCCGATGATGGCGGTCGGGTCCTTGAACTTCTCCGTCGCGTACGTGAGCTCATCGGGGCCCTCGGCCGTGGTGAACGGTGAGCCGGCGGTGTGTCCGGCCTGATAGCTCCACGACTGGCGCGGGCTGCCGGTGAAGTACGAGTCGGAGCCGCCGCCCTTGCCGGGCTCGGAGAGACTGAGGCTTTGCTTCGCGCGCAGGTAGAGATCGGTCCAGCGCGTGTCCTCCAGAGGGAACGTGCGCGCGTTCAGGACTGCGTTTGGTTTGTCGTCCACGGTCTCGAGCAACGCGGTCACGCTCGAGCGCGGCGGACGCGGCCCCAGACCCATGAGCCAATGGTCGAGCCACACCTTGCGGTCGCGCTCATAGGTTGCGCTCTGCTGCGTGCCGTGATCGCCGTTCGCCATCAGCAGGCGTTTGTAGGGCGCGTTCACGACCTCCTCGAAGAGGTGGTAGGGGCCGCGGGGGCCCGTCTGCTCGTCCTGGTACGCTCCGCCGATGTGGATCGGCACACTGATGCGCTCCGCGTAGTTGATCAGCGAACGCACCTGCCACCACGTGTTGTCGGTGTCCTGTGTCCCCTGGACGATCGGGTCGTTGAGGATCGTGCGACCGCGCGTGGGGAGGTTCTGTGCGCAGCGAGGGTCCCCGTTGTCCATTCCGTCGAAGGTCCCACCGCTGACGTCGTAGACCGGTCGGACCGCACCCGTCCACAACAGCGGGAACCCGTAGTTGCTGACGCCGCCCGGATAGACGATGCCGCGATAGAGATCGTCGATCAGTCCCGAGACGGACACCGCGTCGAGGCTCGGCGGACGCGTCGCCGCGATCATGAAGCCGGTGAGGCCTCCGTAGCTGTGCCCGTAGTAGCCGATCTTCCCGTTGGACCACGGTTGGTCGGCGATCCACTCGATCACCTCGCGGCCGTCGAGGGCGCTGCGCCACGAGAAGAGATCGAACTCCCCGCCCGAGCATCCGGTACCGCGTACAGACGCGTGGATCGTCACGTAGTCCTTCTCGAAGATGTCGGTGAGCACGCGGCTGCCGTAACCTCCGGTCGGGTCCTCCCCGTCGGCCGAGCCCCCGTCGTAGCCCGACATCTCGAAGATGGTGGGGTAGGACTTCCCCTTCTCGAAGTCCTTGGGCATGCGGACGTTGATAGCGATCATCACGCCGTCCGACATCTCCACGTAGTGGGTCGGCGAGGCTGTCGCGGGAAGCGCCGGGAAGAGCGCCGCGACGACACCGCACGCAACTACGAGCGCAAGGCGGTGCAGGCGGTTTCGTCTGTAGCCGTGCACCCGGAATACTTCGGCGCGGGGCCGCACCTCCCCTGCCACGCCAACTGATCGCAGCAACTCCCGCATACGAGTAGCTGCTGCGATCAGTTCGAGCTATCCCTGGGTCGGCACCTCCGCGGGGGCCGCGAGGGGGGCCACGATGGGACGCGCGCGGTCGCGCGCCGCGAGCACCACGCCAGAAAGTATGAGCGCGACCCCGGCGAGCTGCAGCGCCGAGGGAGCCTCGTCGAGGAGCACCACCCCAAGGGCGACAGACCCGACGGGCTGCACGAGCAGCAGGACCGAAGTCAGCGCGGCGGGAAGCCGCGGCAGCGAAACCGATATGAGGAGCCACCCCATCACCTGAGAGGTCAGCGCCAGGGCAATCAGCCACCCGTGCGCCGGCCAACTCGGCTCCAGCGCGAGCCCACCGCCCACGGCCCCGATCGCCGCGGCGACGACCGTCGCGCTCAACGTCGCGTCGAACAAGGGGCCGGCCACGCCGCGCAGATCGGCGGCGCCCCTCCGCAACACCAGCAGAAAGCCCGCGTAGCTGACCGACGTGAGAACGCCGAACAACACGCCGAGCGACGGGTTCTCGCCGTAGGCGCCTTGTTCGAGGACTCCCGAGATCATCACGACTCCCACCAGCGCCGTGAGGATCGCCACGAGTATGGATCGCGTTACGCGCTCGCGCAGAAGGAAATGAGCCAGCACCGCGACCACCACGACCTGGAGGTTGCCGAGCACGGTCGCAAGTCCGGCCCCTACGGCCTCGATCGCGTGATGCCAGAACACTAGATCTATCGCCAGCAGCACACCCGCGATCCATGTGATCGACCGGGCGCGCGCATCACGGGGGCCGAAGCGCCGCGCTTCGAGGCGAGCGAGCAGGGCCAGGGGCGGAAGCGCGTATGCGCAGCGGAACACCGCCGCGGTCACGGGTGTCGCCTCCGATAAGCGCACGAGGATCGCCGAGAACGCGATGGCGGAAGCCCCGAGCACCGCGGCCGTCACCGGCCGCTCTCCTGCGAGGGAATGC
>JBOGWZ010000187.1:0-3917 GCA_050694075.1 Actinomycetota bacterium
GGGCGATCGCGGCGCTGCCGGCCGCCCACGCGCTCGGCCGATCGGCCGCGGTGGCGCTGCTGGCAGTCGTACCTCCCGCCGCGAACCAGGGATTGGGAGCGACTTACGGGCGCGGCGTCTCGGACCGGGGTGCCTTTCTGGGGTGTGGAGCTGGGTTGGGCATCGCTGTCATCGCGATCGGCGGGTGGGCGTTCCCCGCCGCAGCCGCGTGCGCGGCCCCGGCGTTCGTGGTGGGGCAGGCCGCCCGCCGCCGGATCGGAGGGATCACGGGAGACGTGCTCGGCGTGGCCGAGCAGCTTGGCGAGATCGCAGTCCTCTTGATCGCGGCGGGCGTCGCCGCCGGCGGGGCCTCTGTGGCGTGGTGGCGATGACGCTACGGGACCCCCGGGTTCGCAGGGAACGAGAAGGGGCGGATAATCGTTGTTGCAACTGGGAGTTGGCCGGGTGACCGCGGCCCCCTCGAGGGCTGAGGAAAGTCCGGACTCCACAGGGCAGGACGCTGGGGAAAGCCCAGGCGGGGCGACCCGCGGATAGTGCCACAGAAAGAGACCGCCGCCGGAGACGGCGGTAAGGGTGAAAAGGTGGGGTAAGAGCCCACCAGCGCGCCGGGCGACCGGCACGGCTCGGCAAACCCCGTCCGGAGCAAGGCCAAGCAGGAGGCATGGGTGGCCCGCCCGTCGCCTCCGGGTAGGCCGCTAGAGGCGGGCGGCAACGTCCGTCCCAGATGGATGGTCACCCGTCCCTTACTGGACGACAGGATCCGGCTTACAGGCCGACTCCCGTGCGGGGGCCTCCGCCTTCGGGCGGGGGCCCTCCTTTCTAAGTAGAGCTGGTGGTGATCAGGCGACGGCGGCTTCGACGGGGGAAGGAACGGGGGGCGCCCGGTCCAGCGGCCGTCCGTTGGGACGGAACCACTCGACCACGGAACCGGTGAGCCGGACGTCCCATCCGAACTCGTGGACCAGCTTGTGATGGAAACCGCACACGAGGACGAGGTTCTCGAGGTCGGTGGGGCCACCTCGTATCCAGTGCTGGATGTGGTGGGCGTAGAGGAACCACCTCGCCTCGCAGCCCGGGAAGGTGCAGCCACCGTCGCGCCGGCGCACCTGACGCAGGAGGTAGGGAGGCACCACTCGCGACGTGTGCCCGATGCCGAGCGCGTTGCCGTCGGAATCGGTGAGCACGACCTGAAGGCGCGAGTCGCAGCACAGCCGGCGCGCCGTCTCCGGATGGAGGACCCCTCCGCCCTCTATCTCGCAGCCGCGGCCGTCACCGAGGAGGGCGGCGAGCTCGGCGTGCACCACCACGGTCGCCCGGTCCGGGTCCGAATCCTCGGCGATGTGGTGTGAGGCCAGCGCCACCAGGGCGTCGGCCCGGCGGGCGTCGAGGGATTCCTGAAACGAGATGGGCTCGGGTTCGTCCTCGTCGTCGGCGGCGATGTCGGGGAGGCGTCCCGCCATGCGATCGAGGGCCTTGGCCACGACCGCCCCCTGGTCGGCGGGCAGCTCCCCCTCGAGCCCGAGGCGGCGCCCCCCGTCGAACCACCACCAGCGGAGATAGCGCGAGCGCTGGTCGTCCTTCGTCTCTTCGAGGGAGGGACGGGTGGCGACGTCTCCCTTGCGCCGGATGGCGGCGGGCGAGACCCGCCGGGCCCACGTGATGAGCCTCCTCTCCGTCTCGGGAGTGGCGAAGCGACAGAGCTCGACGACCTTGTCGAGAGAGAGCGTGCCGTCCTCCAAGGCCTGTGACGTACAGGGAAGGTCGGGGAGAGAGTGGGCCGCGTCGATCCAGCGCCTCGCCTTCCAGTTGAAGATGCCGAGGCGAGCCGACAGCCACTGGGCGAGGTCCCGAGCCCCGTCCGAGCGCCACACCTCGGCGCGGTCGCAGGCAGCGACGATGTCGAGCAACCGACGCTCGGCCGTGGTGACGGCGGCGTGCGCGGTCTCGAGCTGAGCGGTCAGTCCTATGTAGGTGGTGCTGTCGGATACCGCCATGGGCACCTCGGCGGCCTCCGGGCTGCGCGGCCACAACCAGCATATCGAACATACGTTCGCATGTCAAGCAAATATGAGCACAAACGGGATGGGTATTTCTGCCAATCCGGCTTCCGGCGCAGGGTGGCCTAACGCCGCGGGAGGCGGAGCGAGAAGGTGGCCCCGGACCCGGGCTCACTCTGCACCCAGATGCTGCCCCCGTGCTCCTCGACGATCTTCCTGCTCAGGTAGAGGCCCAGCCCGGAACCCGGCTTCATCTGCACCGTGGCCGGCAGCCGGCTGAAGCGCCGGAACAGGCGCGCCTGGTCCTCCACCGAGATCCCCGACCCCCGATCGCTCACGGAGACGACGACCGCGTCGGCCTCGGGTGCAACCACAACCGTGATCGGGCCGGCGGGATCCGAGAACTTCGCGGCATTCCCGAGGAGGTTGAGCAGCACCTGCTTGATCCGGTCACGGTCTACGTTCGCGATCCTGTTTCCCGCTCCGACCATGAGGCTGGTCCGATCGGCGCTTCCGCTGTCGGTCACGGCTTCCTCGGCGACCGCGGCGAGGTCGACTTCCTCCGCCTGCAGCGGAAATCCGCCCTGATCCACCGCCTCGAGGTCGAGCACCTGGGACACGAGACGCGTGAGCCGGCGCGCCTCCCTTCCGAGGGTCTCGATCAGCTCGATCCGCTGTTCGGAGGACAGGCGTTCGCCGCGGGAACTAAGGATCTCTGCGATGCCGCCGACGACCGTCATCGGTGAGCGCAACTCGTGCGACACCATCTGTATGAAGTCGCTCCGCATGCGGTCGACCTCCTGCAGCTTGCGCGTGCTGTCCACGGCATCTCCGTACATACGAGCGTGATGCAGTGCGATGGATACCTCTCGCGCCGCCGCTTCGATCAGAGCGATGTCCGAGCGCGTCCACTGGCGCGGTTCACGTGAATGCAGGGTCACGACGCCGAGGAGCTCATCACCCCACATCAGCGGCGTGGAGAGGAGCGCTCGGGCCTGCACCGCCTCCAGATCGTTCGAGCCGCCGATCGCGGAGGGATCGAGGAGTCGTTCGTCCTTGGTGACGTCCGTGCTCCATTGGGTCGTGCGACTCATCGCCGCCAGGCTCGAGACTGGGTACTGGCGATCGTGCTCGTGACTGATTCCGACGACGTCCGAGGAGTGCCACTCGTGGGCGATCTCACCCAGCATGCTCGAAGCGGGCTCGGCCACGAACCGGATGAAGCAACGATCTACTCCCGCGGTGCGGGCCAACGTCTCGACGGTGATGCCCAGCACCTCGCCGAGGTCGAGCGACCGTCTGATCTTGGCGGAGATATCGGCAAGAAGGACGGTGCGCTCGGCTCGCTCGGACTCGGCCGCAAAGAGCAGCGCGTTGCTTATACCGACCGCGGCGAACGCGGCCATGGTCTCGACGAAGTCCCCGTCCAGATCGGTGAAGGGGGGGTGATCGGGGGGCTTCGTGAGATAGATCGCCCCTACCAGTCGCCCGCGGTGGATCATCGGAACCCCAAGGAAAGCCCTCATGGGGACGTGGTTGAGTGGGAACCCGATCGAATCCGGATGGTCCGCAATGTCGTCCACGCGGACGGTGTGCCGGTCGTTCAGGACGAGCCCGAGGAGGCCCTTGCCCTCGGGATAGTGGGGCAGCAACGACACCTGCTCGGGAGTAAGCCCGCGGTGCAGGAATTTGTCGACCGCCGCCATCTCGTCGACGGTGACCGCAGCCCCGTATGGAGCTCCGGTTGTCTCCATGGCGCGCTCGACTATCGACGTCAACACGACATCGATGTCGAGGGTCTGGGTTAGTTGCACTCCGACGTCGAGGAACGTCTTGAGAAGCCTGCGCGGGTCCTGCTCTGCCTGGGTCATCTTCCCTCGGTACCTTTGGGCCTAAATGGTGCCGTCTATGGTTCTACGA
>JBOGWZ010000188.1:0-3911 GCA_050694075.1 Actinomycetota bacterium
GGTCACATCCCTGTGGCCCCTGCAGACGCTCGGGGAGACGGCAGTACGGTCGCCTGACCACCTCGAGAATCGGCTCGTAGAAGATGAACCCGACCACCGAGAGCGCGACGAAGGCCAGGAGCGACACTATGAGCCGGGTTCGGAGCTCTCCGAGGTGCTCGAGCACGGTCATCGACGCGACCGGGCGTCGCCTGCGCCGCCTTCGGATCGACCGTCTTCGGCGGTCCTCGGCCTCCTCGGCCATCAGGACTCGCCGCCGCTATCCGTCTTCGCGTCGGCGGGTTTGTCCTCAGCCTCCTTCTCCGCTGGTGCTTGCCGGGCCGGCTTCGCCGGTCGCGGCTCGTCGTCGTCGTCGAGCCCCGACTTGAACTCGTCGGTGACGTCGGTGGCCATCCGGCGGAGCTCCGACGCCGCCCTGCCCACGCTGCGGGCGATACCGGGCAGCTTCTCGGGGCCGAACACGATCAGGGCGATGGCCGCGACTATCAGGATCTCGAGGGGGCCGATCTGAGGCATGGGCTCAGTCTAGGGCCGCGCTCAGCTGTGGCGGAGCAGGTCCTCCGCCCAGTCGTCGCGTTCCAGCAGCTCGTGGAATTCGAGGATGTCGTCGTAGGTGATGGGAGCGCCGTCGTGGAGCTCGAAGGCCTCGGCCGGCACGTGGACGGGGACCGGGACCACTCCCCCCGACAGAAGGAGCCGCACGACGCGGTCGTCGGCCGGCTTCTCCACGAAGTCTCCGCAGGTGGGGCAGGTGAAGCCGTAGCTGTTCGCCTGGGCGGCACCGATCCGCAGGACGATGTCCTCGGCGGTCAGGTCCACCTCCCCGCAGCCGGGACACGTGGCCTTGATCGTGGTCATTTGCCCTTAACCCTTCCTTGATGTCTCCTGGCGTGGTTATCGGCGGCTGGCCGCCAAGGTTTAGGCGCCTCGGCAAAGCTGCGTAGGCGGCTCAATCGCCCCTGTGGGGGGCCGATGAATGGGGTGATGGCACTGTTTCGCCGCGCCCCGACGCAGTTCCCCGAGAGCCCTCGGCGCTGGAAGGGGGCCCTCGAGGCCGCCCTGCTGGTCAGCGACATCGCGGCCTCGGCCATGGCCCTGCCCGACTCCATGCGAGAAGTGCTGGCCGCGGCCGTGGGTCTGCTCGACGCCGACGAGGGCTCCATCATGCTGCTGTCCGAGGACGGCCGGCGGCTCGAGCTCGTGGCGGCGCGGGGACTGCCCCCGGAGGCGCAGCCCGGCTCGCTGATCCCGGTCGGTGAGAGCGTCTCCGGCCGAGTGCTGGCGACCGGCACGCCTCTCCTGCTCGGCCAGGTCGACAGCGAGGCGTTCGTCAACTTCGTCCCCAAGGCCCGACGGATCGCCTCGAGCCTCGTCGTTCCCCTGCGGGCCGAAGGTCGCGTGATCGGCGTGCTCAGCCTTGCGATCTCGCGCGACGGGCCCCGCTTCGTCGAGGACGATCTGAGGGTCGCGCAGATGTTCGCCGATCAGGTGGCCGGCCTCATCTTCCGAGCGCGCCTACACGAACGCGCTGAGCAGAGATCATCGGACCTGATGGCGCTCGTCGACTCCAGCCGCGGGTTGCTGGGAACACTCGATCTCGACGACCTCCTTCAGCAGATATTGGACGGATGTATCCGCCTCGCGGGGGCCAAGAACGGCTTCGCCTGTCTGTTCGACGCCGAATCCGGACAGATCAGCCGGGGCGTCTACCGAGGGGTCGACAAGTCCGAGATCCCGTCCCTCATCCGCGCTCCCGGCGTGGTCGACGCGGTCGACCACGTGGACGTCGTCGCGTTCCGGCACGAGGAGATGGGCACACTCGTCGCGGTCGGAATCAGGAGCAGTCGTTCCACGAAAGGCGTCCTCCTCGTCCAGGCCAACTCCGAGGTGATCGAGGGGCGGCTGGATCTTCTCCGCGCCTTCGGCCAGCAGTGCGGTTCGGCGATCGGCGCGGCCGAGCTCCACGACGAGGTCGGGCGCAAGGAGTCGGAGCTCGCGTCGATCATCCATGCGGTGCCCAACCCAATCATGCTCGTCGACGCACGCCGCAAGATTGTGGCCGTCAATCCGGCCGCGGAGCAACTGTTCGGTGTGTCGACCGTCTTCTTGGCGGGGGCCTCGGTCGAGGGGGCGCTGAACCATCCGGAGCTCGAGAAGTTCCTCACGACCGACGGAGAGGTTACCAGCGAGGTTGCGGTGGGAAGCCCTCCCCGCATCTACAAGGTCAGGGTCAGCGACGTGAGCGTTCCAGGGGCACCGATCGGACGCGTGCTCCTCATGGACGACGTCACGGCGGAGAGGGACATGGTCCGGACGCAACGCGATTTCGTGGCAATGGTCGGCCACGAGCTACGCACCCCGCTGACGATAATCAAGGGTTTCGCCCGCACGCTGTTGAAGAGGATCGAATCCGCGACCGCAACCGAGGCGCGCGAGGCTTTGGCCACGGTCGATCAGCGCGCGGAGCAGCTCGAGCGACTGATCGAGGACCTCCTCTACGTCTCTCAGATCGAATCTCGTGAGGCGTCACTGCGCATCGAGAAGATGGATGTCGCACTCCTGTTGCGATCCGTGGCGGGCGAAGTCATCCAGGGCCATCCGGACCGCGAGATCCAGCTGGACGTGCCCGAAGAGCTCCCGTGGCCCTGTGACGAGACGAAGGTCGGCCTCGTTCTCAGGCATTTGATCGAGAATGCGTTGAAGTACTCCGAGGCCCCTCGACCCGTAGAGGTCAGCGTTTCGGCCGACTCCGACCAGCTGCGGGTGGACGTCGCCGACCACGGCTCGGGCATCCTGTCCACCGATATCCCCCACATCTTCGAGCGCTTCCGCCAGCTCGATAGCTCCTCCACCCGTGAGCATGGGGGCACGGGCGTCGGCCTGTACCTGTGCGCGCAGCTCGTGCGGGTCCACGGAGGCCGCATCTGGGTCGACTCGACGTGGGGCAAGGGTTCGACCTTCTCGTTCACGCTTCCCCGGGGCGCGACCGGCAAAGAGGTCGTGACGATCCACGCCCGGCGCATGGAGCAGACGGCCTAGTAGATCGCCGCGATCGCCTCCGCCAGCTCTCGGGCATTCTCGAGATCGGTGGGTCGTTCGACGTTCCGGACGTGACGACCGAGACGCAACAACAGGGTCGCGGTCCATCGCTCTCCTCCGGACGTGAGCGTCACGCGCCGCCACCCGTCATGAAGTTCGCGCTGATCCTTCACCGGGTAGTAGTCGGCGAACCATTCCGCCGCTTCCGGCGAGATCTCGAACACTACGTTCTCTCCCCCTCGGTGAGAGAACGCCCCCTTGTAGCGCTCGGGATCGAACTCGGCCGGTACCTCGGCGGGATGTTCGGTTGCGGTCACGGATTTGATGCGGTCGGTGCGGAACATCCGTTCCTCGCCGCTGAGGTGATCCAGACCCACGAGGTACAGGCGCCCGAGGGCCGCGACGAGGCCCCAGGGGTCAACCTCGCGCGCCGTCAACTCGCCCCGCGCCGCGGAGAGGTACTCGACGGAGACGCGGACGCCCTCGGTGAGTGCCCGGCGGAGGGTCGCGACGTGGTCGGCCGGGCCGGGCTCGACGCGCACGGCCACGCCGGCGGGGCCGTCACCTTCCCCCTCTCCTCCGCTTCCTCCTCCCCTCCCGCTCCCTCCTCCTCCCAACGCGCGCCCCAGCTTTGCGAGCGCGCGCCTGAGCGCGTCCGCCTGCTCCATGCCGGGGAGCTCGAGGACGGCCGCTCCTCCCGCGTACAGCGCCAGCGCCTCGGCCGGAGTCAGCCGCAACGGCGTTGCGAAGTAGTCCGCAGTGTCGACGTAGACGCGGCCTCCTTCGAAGCTCACCTCGATCAGATCGGCGGGGGTGTACCCGGGGAGACCGCAGAAGAAGATCAGCTGAAGGTCGTCGACGAGCGTTCGCTT
>JBOGWZ010000189.1:0-3904 GCA_050694075.1 Actinomycetota bacterium
TCTGTCTTCGACCACGGACTCGACCGAACGCGGCACCGCATAGGCGAAGCCCACGGCCACCACCGTGAAGACGACGCCCATCGTGAGGGCCCGTACCCTGCGCTCCACCGTCACCTCTCGTCTCGGCTACGCGCGCGCGCGGCGGGCGATTTGCGCCCGTCCTTCCAGATATCGGCAGATTGCCCAGGACGCTTGACGGAGGCCCAATCCATACTTTGTGTATGGCCAGGGTCGGTTTTCGACCCCTGGGCACACACAAAGTATGAGTTGGGGCCGATGGGAGTAGGAAGGGCCGAATGCTCGTAGAGGAGTTCCTCGAGCCGAAGATCCACATCGTCTCGGGCAAGGGCGGAGTCGGAAAGACCACGGTCGCCGCCGCCCTCGCCATGGTGGCAGCCCGCCACGGACGGAAGGTCTGCATAGCCGCGGTCGACCGCAAGCAGAGCCTGCCCAAGCTGTTCGGAGGCGGCGAGGTGTCCTACGAGCCGAGGGAGTTGTCCCCCGACGTATGGGCCCTCAACATCACTCCCGAGAACGCCCTCGCCGAGTACCTGCAGGTCCAGTACCACATGCGGCGGCTGTCATGGGTCTTCACCTCGACGCATTTCGTCGACTACATCACGACCGCGGCCCCCGGGCTCAAAGACATCCTGACGCTGGGCAAGATCTGGTACCTGGAGCAGGGCCGCGGGACGAAACACGAGTTCGACACGATCGTCGTCGACGCCCCCGCCGCCGGACACATGCTCACGTTCCTGTCGGCGCCGATGGGTCTGTCCGACGCGGTGCGGGTCGGTCCGGTCAGGCGACAGGCCGAGTGGCTCGTGGGGATGCTGCGGGATCCCAAGCGCACGCAGGCGCACATCGTCACGCTCGCCGAGGAGATGCCGGTGGCCGAGACGCTGGAGACGTCGGAAGCGCTGAGCGACAGGGTCGGGCTGGCCCAGGGAGTGATCCTCGCCAACGGGATCTACTCCGATCTCCTCCACCCCGAACAGGAGAAACTCCTCGCCGACCTCGACGTGGACGAGTTGAAAGGGGAAGGCGACGCGGTTGGGCTGTCGCTCGATGCCGAGGACCTCGACGCCCTAACCAACTACGCACGCTTCCTCGAGGCCCGCCGCGACATCCAGCTCGGCTACCTGAAAACCCTTCGCCGGCGGTCCGGCAGCCCGGTGCTCGAGCTTCCGTTCCTGTTCTCGGCCGGACTGGCGCTACCGGACATCGAGACGCTCGCGGACGTCATCGAGGAGAGGGTGGGCAAGGTGTGAACCCGATCGCCGAGCTCGTGGAGAAGAAGGAGGTCGTGGTCTGTGCGGGGGCCGGGGGCGTCGGCAAGACCACGACGGCCGCGGCGATCGCGCTGCGGGCGGCGCTCGACGGCAAGAAGGCCGCGGTTTTGACCATCGACCCGGCGCGCCGGCTGGCGTCGTCACTGGGGCTGAAGGTGCTGTCCAACGCCCCCTCGAAGGTCGCGCCGCGCAAGTTCACGGCCGCCGACCTCAAGGCCAAGGGCGAGCTGTGGGCCATGATGCTCGACACGAAGACGACCTTCGACGAAGTCGTGTTGCGCTACGCCCCGACGCGCGAACAGGCGGAACGGATCATCGCCAACCGCTTCTACCGGAACATCTCCGGAACGCTGTCGGGAACACAGGAGTACATGGCGATGGAGAAGCTCTACGAGCTCCACGCGGAGGGGGGCTACGACCTCATCGTCATCGACACGCCACCCACGCGCAACGCGCTGGACTTCCTAGACGCTCCAAAGCGCATGACCGACTTCTTCGAGAGCCGGGTGCTCAGGTGGTTCCTGCTTCCCTACATGAGGGCCGGCGGCGGCTTCATGCGGGTCGCCAACGTCGCCGCGACCACCTTCTTGCGCATCGTCAAGCGCATAGTGGGGGCCGAGGTGCTCGACGACACGGCCGAGTTCTTCGGCAATCTCGAAGGCATGTACGAGGGCTTCAAACAGCGCGCGCGCGAGGTCGCGGCGCTGCTCAAGTCCAACGTGACCTCGTTCGTCGTGGTGACGTCACCCGCGCAGGAGTCGGTGGCGGAGGCAACGTTCTTCGCATCCCGATTGAACGAAGCGGGGCTCCCGTTCGGCGCTCTCGTAGTCAACCGCGTCCATCCCCGCTTCGACGGGGGCATCAGCGTCCGGCCCCGACAGCTCCAGCGGCTCGAGGAGGGGGGGCCCAGGGCGCGACTGTTGGCGAAGCTCCTGGAGAACGAAGAGGCGTTCATGCGCGTGGTGCGGCTCGAGGAGAAGAACCTGGACGATCTCGCGCACAAGATCCCGCGCCACCGCTGGGCGCACGTCCCTTATCTCGAGCGCGAAGCCGTCGACTTTCCGGGGTTGGCCGCCATCGCCGATCAGCTATTCGGCTGATCCCCTTCCAGCCGAGCGTCGCTCTCTCCGCCCGCGCGCGGCGCGGGGCCCTGAAGGGCCCCGCGTCACTAGTGCTATCTCGGAATCACCTGAACAGTTGCCGCAGCGAGAGAACTCTCTCGAAGCTGGACCACGCCCCCCGAAACAGCGGCGAGCGGGCGAAGCTCTGCCGGGCGGACGCCTGCGATTCACAGTTCGTGGGCGTGCCGTTCACGCACGTGTCGTTGCCGTCGCCTCCGTCAAGCGTGTTGACGTCGGCGGGGTCGAAGTCCGGCCCGCCGTCGAGATGGTCGTCCCCGCCGAGTCCGAAGATCTGGTCCGATCCGGGGTTCCCGAAGAGACGGTTGACCCCGTCGTCGCCCCGGATCACGTCGTCGCCTTCGGATCCCCAGACGTTCTCGATCCCCGACAGGGACACGTTCGACTGCACGGGGTCCCCTTCCTCGCCCGTGCCGGGATCGAACGGCACGTATGTCGCCGTGGCGGTCTGGGCCCCGAGATCGACGTCTCCCGACTCTGCGTCGAGCAGAGCGTAGGTGTCGGTGCCGGCGCTGCCATCGATCGCGTCGGTGCCCCCCTCGCCCTCGAAGAGATTGTCACCGTTGTCGCCGCGAAGCGTGTCGTCGAACTGGGTTCCGAGGGCGACCTGGATCCCCGAAAGGGTGTCGGTGCCGTCTCCGGTCGCCGTACCGGTTTGAAGATCCACGGTCACGCCGTTGGTCGCGAGGTCGTGCGCGATGGCGTTGACCCCCGCTCCTCCGGTGATCGAGTCGTCGCCCGCGTCACCGGTCATGAAGTCGAACCTGAACTCGAGGACGGTGTTAGGTGAGTCGAGATCGCCTGCGTTACCGCCGCTCTCGATGGTGTCGTTGCCGTCGAGACCGAAGAGGAAGTTGGTCCCCGCGGTGCCGATCAGGGTGTCATCGAACTGGCTCCCCTCGGCCCCGTCGATCGAGGTCAGCGTGTCGTTGCCGTGTCCGGTCGCGACACCGGCGCCGAGGTCGACGCTCACCGGTCCGGGAGAGTCGAAGTAGCCGACGAAGTCGGCGCTGGGGCCGGATTCCGGGGAGAAGCCGATGACCGTGTCGTCGCCCGCGCCCGGGGCGGCGAACTGGAAGATCCCGGGGCCGAGGTCGATGACATCGTTGCCGCCCCCACCGAGAGCGAACTCCTCGCCTCCCCCGGCGAGGCTGACCCTGTCGCTGCCGCGGCCGGCTGCGACCCCGTCGCGGCCCCTGCCGGCGCAGATCCGGTCGTTGCCTCCGAGCCCGAACACGCTGTCGTTCCCCCCCTTGGTCACGATTACGTCAGGCCCCTTCGTGCCCCTGATCCTGTCTCTGCCGTTGGTGCCGACGATCGTGGCGCGCTTGCCGAAGCACCTGGGCCGCGCCGCGTGGGCCCCGGTGGCCAGCGTCAGCGACCCGCCCACCGACAACGCGGCGAGGACCGCCAGCGCGCGTCTCGAAAGCATGGTTTTCACTCGAAAGACCCCCTCTGCTCGTCCTGGCTCGT
>JBOGWZ010000190.1:0-3898 GCA_050694075.1 Actinomycetota bacterium
GCAGACGATGGCGAAGGTCGCGTCGTCCGCCGGCATCGTGGTGATCTGGAGCGTTGCGGGGATCTACGTGATCGATGCCCTGGGCTTCAACCTCGCGCCTCTGCTTGCGGGGGTCGGCATCATCGGTTTGGCAGTGGGCTTCGGGGCGCAGAACCTCGTTCGCGACGTCGTCACGGGTTTCTTCATCCTCTTCGAGGACCAGTACGGAGTGGGAGACATCATCGAGATCAACGAGGTCGCCTCCGGAAAGGTCGAAGAGCTGACGCTGCGCGTCACCGGGATGCGGAATCTCGACGGGACTCTGCACTACATCGCCAACGGAGCGATCACGCACGTGGCGAACCGTTCGAAGGACTGGGCCCGCGCCATCGTCGACGTGGGGGTCGCGTACAAAGAGGATCCCGAGAGGGTGAGAAAGGCGTTGGAGATCGTCGCGCGCGAGGCCAAGGCCGACGAGGTGCTCGGTCGCAAGCTCTACACCGAACCCGAGATCCTCGGAGTGGAGATGCTCGGAGAGTACGAGGTGGTGTGGCGCCTGATCGTGGACACCAAGCCGGCCAGACAGTACGAGGTGGCGCGCGAGCTTCGGGAGCGGATAAAGATCGTCTTCGACGCGGAGGGCATCGAGATCCCGTTCCCTCACCGGGTCATGGTGACGAGCGACTCGGGCGCGGCCGACTCGGCTTAGGTGCCCTCTTCCCACTCCTCGAGATAGGCGCGCTGCTCGGTTGTGAGCTCGTCGATCCGCGCGCCCATCGTCTCCAGCTTGAGGCGCGCCACCTCCTTGTCGATCTCGTCGGGAACGGGGTAGACGCGCGGCTCGAGTGACTTCGCATTGGTAACGAGCCACTCAACCGACAGCGCCTGGTTGGCGAAGGACATGTCCATGACCGAGGCGGGATGGCCCTCGGCCGCGGCCAGATTCACCAGCCGGCCTTCGGCCAGCACGTAGATCCGGCGGTCGCCCGGGAGCACGAATTCCTCGACCTCGGGGCGAACGATCCGCCGGCTCGAGGCCATGGACGCCAGCGCGGGGAGATCGAGCTCGACGTTGAAGTGGCCGGCGTTTGCGAGGATCGCGCCGTCCTTCATGAGCTCGAAATGTTCCGTCCGGAGCACGTGCTTGTTACCGGTCACGGTCACGAACACATCGCCCTGACTCGCGGCCTCGGTCGAAGGGAGGACGCGGAAGCCGTCCATTGCCGCCTCGAGGGCCCGCAGCGGATCTACTTCGGTAACGACGACGTCGGCGCCCATCCCCTTGGCACGCGCGGCGACCCCCCGCCCGCACATCCCGTAACCGCACACCACCACGGTGCGACCTGCCAGCAAGACGTTGGTCGCGCGAAGGATCCCATCGATCGCTGACTGACCGGTGCCGTAGCGGTTGTCGAACAGATGCTTTGTCATCGCGCTGTTGACACTGACGATCGGATAGGCGAGCACGCCGCGTGCCTCCATCGAGCGCAGGCGGATCACACCGGTCGTGGTCTCCTCCGTGCCTCCGATGATCTCGGGTAGTTGATCTTGACGCTGCTGGTGAAGCATGGTGACGAGGTCGCCGCCGTCGTCCATCGTGACCATCGGCCTACGGTCGAGTGTCGCCTTGATGTGGGCGTAATAAAGTGATTCGTCCACGCCGCGGATCGCATACACGGAGATCTCGTGAGCACCGACCAGCGCGGCTGCCGTCTCATCCTGCGTCGAAAGCGGATTCGACGCGCACAGGGCAACCTCCGCCCCCCCGGCCTTGAGAGTCCGCATCAGGTTGGCGGTCTCCGTCGTCACGTGCAGGCACGCGGCGATCCGCACACCGTCGAGTGGGCGGTCCTTCTCGAAGTGCTCGCGGATCCGGCGGAGGACGGGCATCATCCGATCGGCCCACTCGATCCGCAGCGCCCCACCGTCGGCGAGGGACGGGTCCCTGATGTCTGCCTCGACTGTCATGGACTGTCGCTTAGCTCCTTCTTCAGTCTCTGGATCACCGCCACAGGGCCGGGGTCGACGCCGTAGCCGAGTCCCACGTAGATCGCAGCAAGTTGCGTGTGCATGACCAACGACAACACGCGCGCCGGCGCGGACGTGCCTTCGGCTGTGAGCTCGATCACCTCCGCGAGCTTGTCCTCGATCAGCCGTCGGGTGATGTCGAAGCGAAGCGCAACCCGCGGGTGATCCTCCGGGTCGCGCAGCATGATAACGACGAACCGCTCTCGCGTAAGCTCTTCGAGGTTGTTCCAGCCGACGATCTCGTTGTGGTCGAGCTCGGGCAGTTCGTGCCAGTACGCCGGGGTCTTCCCGTACTCGTTCAGGTCGCACTTGAAACGGTAAGCGGCGACCGCGCCGAGACCGTGGCCCCCGTAGACGACCGGAACGCGACCTGCGATCCTGCTCGCGAGGTCCTTCGCGGGGTTCTCGCCGGTGGGTCGCTTGCGGTGACAGCGCTCGGCCACCTGCTGCAGTACCTCGATCGCCTCGTCGACGTCGTCCTGAAGCTCCGGCACGAGCCCCATCGTCGTGAGCGCACCGAGGATCGGGAGGGTGAGGTAACCGAGCGAGGCCCGCGGTTGCAGGCCAGTGGGTATCCCCGCGTGTGCCAATCCGTAGGACTTGGCCCTCTCCCGGAGCGGCCCTCCCGACGAGATCGTGATGATCCGCGCGCCTCGTTCGTGCACCACCTCGAGGGCCGCGACGGTCTCCTCCGTGCTACCGGAGTACGACACGGCGAAGACGAGCGTGTTCCTCCCGACCCACTCGGGGAGGGGGCCGTAGCTCTTGATCGTGCGGAGGGGAACCGCCAGGCGAGGCTCCACCACACATCGCGTGACGTCTCCCGATACTCCCGACCCGCCCATTCCGAGAACGACGATCGATTCCACGCCGTCCGCGTCCGGGAGATTCCCGATCGAGCCACCGATCTCCCACGCCCGCGCACACTGGTCGGGGAATCCCTCCACCGCGCCGAGAACGTCCTCCGAGTCGAGACGCGCGATGCGATCGAGATCGTCGAGTGAGGCAGTCACGGTACGGCTCCGCCGAGTTCGGTATCGGCGCCCCCCTCGGCGTCTCCGCCATGATCGCCTCGGGGGGCGGCGTCATTTCCCTTTTCGGCTTCGTCGATCAGCATGACCGGGATGTCGTCGCGCACGGGATAGCGGTATCCGCACTCGCCCCGGCACACGATCACGCTCTCGGCCTCGAGATACTCGATCTCCCCATGGCAGTTGGGGCAGATCAGGATCTCCAGCAGCCGCTCGTCCACTCCCACCTCCGCCTCCTTCAGAACGGGTTCGAACACGACACTACGCAATAACTTCCTTACCGGGGATTCCATCAGCAGGAGGGTGGGGTCAGTTACTCGTACACAGAAGGGACTCTTCTCAGTGCCAAACGAGGAGGCACTGGCGAGGGAGCTTTAAATGAACGGGTGGGGCCCCGCGCCCCACCCGCTCAGAAGTCGATCGTCGCCCTAGAACTGGATGAACAGCGTGAACTGGTGCTCCCCGTGCACCGGCATCTGGAAGGGGCCAAAGGTCACTTCCTCTTCCGCACCCTCAGGAGGAGTGCCGACCAGGCAGACGACCGTGAAGTCTTGGAAGGTCACCGACGGTTCACGCCTCTTGTCGGGATTGAAGACCACGTCGAGAACCAGTTCCCCGCCCTCGAGCGCGGGGTCGGCCGGGTCAGTCCCGTAGCTCGTGAAGGAGTTGACCCCGGTTGCTCTCCAGAAGCCTCTCGCCACGAGCTCGCCGTCCGCCGTGCGATGCACGAACGCACCGCGGACGCCCTCGACCGCATTGGTCGCGGTGTTCCAGACGCCGGATCCCCAGAGCGTTACGACGTCGCCGTTGGGAGCCTGCGTCTTCATCCGGTTGATCAGCAGGTCCCTGTGCTCCGCGGT
>JBOGWZ010000191.1:0-3847 GCA_050694075.1 Actinomycetota bacterium
AAGAGACGAAAAGGAGGCGTGGCCCCTTGTTCGAGAGGTTTACCGACCGGGCCCGCAGGGTCGTGGTCCTCGCCCAGGAAGAGGCGAGGCTCCTCAATCACAACTACATCGGAACCGAGCACATCCTTCTCGGGTTGATCCATGAGGGGGAGGGCGTCGCCGCCAAGGCGCTAGAGAGCCTCGGCATCTCTCTCGAGAAAGTGCGCCAGCAGGTAGAGGAGATCATCGGAGCCGGCCAGTCGCCGCCTTCGGGTCACATTCCCTTCACCCCACGCGCCAAGAAGGTCCTCGAGTTGAGCCTTCGCGAAGCGCTGCAGCTCGGTCACAACTACATCGGAACCGAGCACATCCTTCTCGGGTTGATCCGCGAGGGCGAGGGCGTCGCCGCACAGGTACTGGTCAAGCTCGGCGCCGACTTGGCGCGCGTACGCCAGCAAGTTATCCAGTTGCTTTCCGGTTACTCGGGCGCGCGGGAGCCGAGCGCGACGGGCGCGGCCGAGGCGCCGCAGGGCAGCCTGGTGCTGGACCAGTTCGGACGCAACCTCACGCAGCTCGCCCGCGAGAACAAGCTCGATCCCGTGATAGGGCGCGAGCAAGAGATCGAACGCGTGATGCAGGTCCTGTCGAGAAGGACCAAGAACAACCCCGTTTTGATCGGCGAGCCCGGCGTAGGCAAGACCGCGATCGTCGAGGGGCTCGCACAGAAGATCGTCACGGGCGAGGTGCCCGAGACGATCACCGGCCGCCAGCTCTACACGCTCGACCTCGGTGCTCTGGTCGCGGGTTCCCGCTATCGCGGTGACTTCGAGGAACGCCTGAAGAAAGTGCTCAAGGAGATAAAGACCCGCGGTGACATCATCCTTTTCATTGACGAGCTGCACACGCTCGTGGGAGCCGGCGCGGCAGAAGGCGCGATCGATGCCGCCTCGATCCTCAAGCCGATGCTGGCGCGCGGCGAGCTGCAGACGATCGGCGCGACCACGATGGACGAGTACCGCAAGCACCTCGAGAAGGATGCGGCCCTCGAACGCCGGTTCCAGCCGATCAAGGTGGAGGAGCCGACCGTGCCCCACACGATCGAGATCCTCAAGGGTCTGCGGGACCGCTACGAGGCGCACCACCGTGTGCACATCACCGACCGAGCTCTGGTCGCTGCGTCCAATCTCGCGGACCGCTACATCTCCGACCGCTTCCTGCCGGACAAGGCGATCGACCTGATCGACGAGGCGGGCTCACGTCTCCGCATACGTCGCATGGGTGTGCCGCCCGACTACCGCGAGCTCGAGGAGAAGATCGCCGAGGTCCGCAGCAAGAAGGAGCAGGCGATCGAGCAACAGGATTTCGAGACCGCCGCTACGCACCGCGACGAGGAGAAGACCCTCATTGAGGAGCGCACCTCGAAGGAGTCCGAGTGGCGCGAGGCCGAGGGCCAGGCCCTCGCCGAGGTCGACGAGGAGGAGATCGCGGAGGTGCTGTCCTCCTGGACCGGCATCCCCGTGACCTCGCTCACCGAGGAGGAGACCGCCAAGCTCCTGAGGATGGAAGACGAGATGCACAAACGCATCATCGGCCAGCACGACGCCATCGCGGCGGTGTCTCGTTCGATCCGCAGGACGCGCGCGGGCCTCAAAGACCCGAAGCGTCCGGCCGGTTCGTTCATCTTCCTCGGACCCTCGGGGGTCGGCAAGACCGAGACCGCCAAGACGCTCGCAGAGTTCCTGTTCGGTGACGAGGACGCGCTGATCCAGCTCGACATGTCGGAGTACATGGAGAAGCACACGGTCAGCCGCCTCGTCGGTTCGCCTCCGGGATACGTCGGCTACGAGGAGGGCGGCCAGCTCACGGAGGCCGTGCGCCGCCGTCCGTATGCCGTGGTGTTGCTGGACGAGATCGAGAAGGCGCACCCGGACGTGTTCAACACGCTTCTGCAGATACTCGAGGACGGGCGTCTGACCGACGCACAGGGTCGCGCCGTCGACTTCAAGAACGCGGTGATCATCATGACCTCGAACATCGGGACGCAGAACCTGCGCAAGCCGGCGATGGGCTTCGGGCAGACGTCCGAGCACATGACCTACGACAAGATGAAGGAGCGCGTGACGGAGGAGCTCAAGAAGAACTTCCGTCCCGAGTTCCTCAACCGCATCGACGAGGTCATCGTCTTCCATGAGCTGACCCGAGAAGAGGTCAAGGCGATCGTGGACCTGATGATTCGCCGCATCGAAGAGCAGCTGAAGAGCCAGGACGTGGACATCGAGCTCACCGAGGCGTCCAAGGACCTCCTCGCCGAGAAGGGTTACGACCCCGCCCTCGGGGCGCGGCCGCTGCGGCGAGCGATCCAGCGCCTGATCGAGGACCCGATCTCGGAGAAGATCCTGTGGAAGGAGTACGAGGCGGGCGAGACGATCATCGTCGACGTCACCACCGGCGACACGGGCGAAAAGGAGCTCGACTTCAAGAAGACGGAGCGCCCGCCCGATCATCCTCCCGTCGAGCTGGCGGGAGCGGGGGCCGGCGAAGGCACCCCAGAGGGCAGCCGCGACAACTAACTAGGTAGACCTTCCTTCAAGGCGAAGAGACCCGGCTGCGCGCCGGGTCTCTTTGCGCTACGGAAGCGTGATCAGCGACGAGTACACGGTTGATGGATCGCGGTCCGTTCTCGCCCGAGAGAAGAAGGTCAGGAAGTCGTTGACGCCGACGGGTGCGACCTCCATGTAGTCGCCCACGAAGTATCCGCGCGCGTACGGTGCCGCCTTCATGTTGAAGGACCGGCCGATCGGCCCGCTCTCGGACCAGTCGTCCGGGTCCTCACAGGGAGCCTGGACCGTCGGGTGGCAGTGCACGACCCAATGGTCGGTCTCCAGCCTCGCGTGCTCGCTCGTGTCGTTGTTCCTGAAGTCGTAGTAGGTGACCGCGATCGTTCCGTCGGGTGCGACGGCCACCGACGGCGTGAACGCCTGGCGGTTAAGACTCGGCACGGAATCGGGCGTCTTGTTGATCTCTATGGGGTCCGACCACTTCGCTCCTCCATCCACAGACCGAGAGAAGACGATGCCGTCGTAGTCGGAGCCGTTGAATCGGGCGTCCTGCCACACCACGTACACGGTTCCCGTCGTCCGGTCCACCGCGCCGTCGGGGATCAGGCTGCCGGTCCTGATGCTGTCCCTCTCCTGCTCCGCGTCGGGATCGGGGTCCCGGGTGCCTACCGTCTCTTCATCCGCCACCTTGATCGGCCGCGACCACGTCGCGCCCTGGTCGAAAGAGCGGATGACCGAGACCTCACGCCTGCCGCGAAGGCTCACGATGAACGACGAGAGGTTGATCAGCTGGCCCTCGTTGGTGCCGTCGCCCAGATTGGGTGAGACGAGGATCTGGTTACCGAGGGTCTGCGCCGTGCTCCCGGTGTCGTAGATCTTCACCGGCGCGCTCCACGTTTCCCCTCCGTCAATCGTTCTCGAGAACATCGCGGGGCCGGTGAACCCGAAGACCGGTTCCTGCCCTTCAGACTCGGTTAGGAGCCTGTCCCAGACGGCGTATACGTGGCTCCCGTCGGCCTCATTGGGATCGGCGGTGACGGAATTCTTGTCGTTGAGGACGCTCTCCTTGTTCTCTCGCACGAGCGTCCGCGCGCGACGCCACCTTCCGGTGCTCGCGTCGAGCTTCCGGATCAACATGCCGTGATCCGCGCCGATGCCGTTCAGCGACAGCGTCATCAGATAGGCGTCGCCGTTCGGCGCGATCGTTACCCAGGGATCCGTCGAGCGCTGGAAGTCGCCACCGTTCCGCCGCCTGCCTCCGGTGCAGAAAGAGGACTTGGTGCGCGATTGACGCGTCCACGACAGTCCCC
>JBOGWZ010000192.1:0-3840 GCA_050694075.1 Actinomycetota bacterium
CACCACCGGGAGACCAATCGGCTTTCACCTACACGGCTGTTACGCTCTTTGGCCCGCCTTTCCAGACGGTTCGACTAACCGTTGGTTTTGTAACTCCCCGACCGCTCCTGCGCGCGGTCAAGTGGGTCCCACGACCCCTCTGTGGCAACGCTGCAGGGCTTTAACACCACAGAGGTTTGGGCTGATCCCGTTTCGCTCGCCGCTACTCAGGGACTCGCGTTTGCTTTCTCTTCCTCGCCCTACTTAGATGTTTCAGTTCGGGCGGTTCCCTCCCAGGCCCTATGTGTTCAGACCTGGGTGACAGCGCATGACCGCTGTCGGGTTTCCCCATTCGGACATCCCCGGATCAAGGGTTGCTTGGCGCCTCCCCGGGGCTTATCGCAGCCTGCCACGTCCTTCGTCGGCTCCCAGCGCCTAGGCATCCACCGTACGCCCTTAATAGCTTGGCAGTAGATGCTCGCGCTCGCTATGGAGTTTCCAAGGTACGCGAGGAGGCCTCTTTTCTGTCTTCGATCTCTCTTTGGGCAAAAAAATCCGCCGGCTCGTCGCGCTCACCGGCGGTGTGCTGGGCGTCACTAACGCGCGTTCGCCTCTAGGCGCACACCCCTGGGAGAGTCTTGGACATAGAGAGGTCCTTTCTTCCTCGGACAGCCGAAACATTCTAGTTGCGCCCCAGCGGCACCGTCAACTTGGCACCTTCGGGACCCCCGGCAGATAATCCCAACCGCCTCGAGGCCCCCCGCATTCCCCCGCCCACGAGGTGGAACGCCGGGCGTCGACTGGATGGGGCTCGGACTACTTCCGGACCTCGAACCGGTTCCTGTTGCGCCGGGTCTCGAAAGAGCTCTCCACGTTGCCGACGGCATCCGTCCCTCGGGAGAAGGCCAGGTAGTGCCTCACGTTCGTCCCGACGCTCGGCTTGAGCGGCTCCGACAGCCGGAAGAACGCGACGTCGGCCCCCGGCTTGGTCCTCCACCACAGCTTCCGGTCGCACGCCCTGCGCCTGAATCGCTGCCCTGTCCACCACGCGCACGACCCGTCCGTGTGTTTCCTCCGCAGTGCCACGCTCACGCGGGCGACACCTGAGCCCTCGTCGACCGCGGCAACGAGAAAGTCCCTCGCCTCCCCCGACCGATACGTCTTCCCGTGCAGGGGCTGATGGAAGCCGGTGATCGGCGGTTCGACATCCGACGATGTCGTGTCATCGTCCTCCAGGAGGAGCGTCGCGGCTTCGGGCGTGACCAGCGTCGCGCCCACCGGATCGCTCAGAACCAGGTCGATCCTCTCTCGGCCCTCGACCGTGTCGTCGTCGAGAAGCTGGATCTCGAAGGAGTCGCGCCGTATCCCGGCGGCCAACGTGAGGGTGCCCGACATGGCGGTGTAGTCGTCGCCGGCGGTGGCCGCGTCGTCGGAGTCCGCTTCGACGGTCGCGAAGGACACACTTGCGTCCTCCGTGGCGTCGCCCGACCTCACAACGAACACGGTGGCGAAGATGCCGTTCTCGAAGCGCGAGTAGGTGGCGGAGTGGAACGAGATCCGCGACGGACCGTCGTCGTCGACTATCGCGACCTCGGCCTCTCGCGGCGGTGCGAGCGCCGCGCCCCCCGTGGTGCTGGAAAGGGAGAACGTGAAGGACTCAACGCCCTCCTCGTCGACGTCGGCCACAAGCGGGACGCCGATCCCTTCCTGCTCGATGGGCTCATCGAACTGCATCGTCCCTGAAGTTGTCTCGTAGTCGTTGCCCGCTTCGGCGGTCCCCGGCGCGGTGCCGTACTGGACCGAAGCGGGCGCGTCGTGATGACAGCACCTCTCGACCGCGACGTTCGCGCGTACCGCCGACTCAGAGACGATGTAGAGGTCCGCACCGAGGTTTATGAAGTCGTGGGCGCCCCCCTCGTGAGAGCCGGCGGGCGACATCCAGCCCACGGTCAGCACCGCGGCCATCAACCACGCAAGGCCTCTTCTCGCCATCGTCTAGATACTGACGCCTGTGGCCCCCCGATGGCCGCGTCTACTGGGGGCCCGTGTACTTGAAGATCCAGAGCCCGCTGCTCCTGTCGCTCATGAGGATCAACGGCCTGCGGTCCCCGCGCCTGATCAGCTGCACACCCCAGAAGTCGTTGCCTGCCCTGGCGAGGAAGCGGCCGACCTCCCTTATCCCGTTGGCGCGGCTGAACTTGATGACCCTCAGTCCCGCTTCGTAGTAGGCGAGGTACCCGATGTTGTGGCCGCGGCGCCGGTCCGTGGCGACCTCGTGAACGCTCAGGACGCCCTGTCCGCTCGCGTTCGCAGGTTTCCTGGCGGGCGCGGCGACGTAGGTGTCGAGGTTCCCCAGCGTGCGTGCGTCGAGCAGGTGAACGTACCCCCACCCGTCGAACACGCTGGTGGCGCTGACCTTCTCACCCTCCGCCCCGAGCTCCGGCTCCGTGTTGTCGGGATTGTTCGCCGGCGGATAGGGCAGCGAGAAGTCGGGCGTGGTGTTGAAGATCCGGTGGAGCGCCTCATGCGTGGTGCAGACCCCCACGAGGGGAGGATCGAACGTGAAGCCCGAACCGCAGAACGGAGGAAGCGGCTCCGGATCACTGATGTGACGGTTGGTGAACAGGACCGCATCCCAGCCCGCGTTTGCCGCCTCGGCCGCCTTTTCATCCGGGAAGCACGCCTCCTCCGGATTGCTGGGGTCGTCGACGGGTCCCCGCTGCACGACCAGGATGGCCTCCTCGTTCTCCCCGAGGGCGAGGTCGTAGTCCGCTCGCTGCGGCACCGGGTCGGAGGTGCCGGGGCACGCGTAGCCTCCGTACACGGTCGGCCCGTTGATCTCGCGACCCTCGAGGATCGCGAACGGAGCCGAGCCGCCTACCGGGGCAATGGGGTGCTCACCCGCGTTGGGCCCGGTCTCGATCGTGAACCTGTCCGGTCGGTCCGGCCCGAAGTCCTCATCCGTCCCGACGAACAGCTTCGCGTTCCAGTTCCATTCGCCTTGGTGGGCGTTGCCCTCCGGTGGGGAGATCGGTGAGCCGTTGGGCCTCCTGAACTCCGGATCCGCCTCTGCATATTGGGAATCGTCGACGACGACGGGGTTCGCGGGGTCGTCGACGTTGAGGAGCACCCAGCCGGCGTCCCAGTAGGAGGCCATCATGAGCCAGTGCCCACCGATCCGCCGAACGTCCATGTCGTGATGGAAGGGCTCGTCGCCGTTGGCGTTGACGCCCACAGACGCCCACTCGTCGAGGGCGAGCCCCGATTCGGAGATCAGGACGGGGGCGGTCGGATCGGTGACGTCGTAGATGTCCACGTCGAACGCGGCGAACTCGAAGTTGTCGACGCCCACCACGTACGCGTTGTCGCCCGCGTCCCACCCCATCACCGAGTGGTACGACATGTTGGCGCGTGTCTCCTCGCCGAAGAAGGTCGTGTCGCCGAAGTGTTCCACGAGCGGTTGCGGATCGGTGGGGTCAGTCACGTCCCACAGGGAGAAACCGTTGAGGCCCTCCTCGTCGCACGCTTCGTGGTTGACGGCGAGCACGTCCCCAGTGAAATCCGGCGTGGTCATGCGAAATACATGAACCCCTTCGCCTACGTAGTCGTGCTCGCCCGCGGAGATGAAGGCCACCTTCTCGGGATTCTTCGGGTCGCGTACGTCCACGACGTGAACACCGCCGTTGGGGCACTCGGGCGCCCATGCCGCGAGGTAGGCGAATCCCTTTCGGTAACCGACGTCCGCGATGCCCCCCTCGACGTCGGTCAGGTCCAGAGACGATATCTGCTTAACGTTCTTGTTCGTTGCCGGCAGACGGCTCGCGGCCGGGTCCGACAGCAGGGCGTCATCGTTGGTTCTGC
>JBOGWZ010000193.1:0-3826 GCA_050694075.1 Actinomycetota bacterium
ACATAGCCGACCCGCAATCTGTCTCCCGTGTCCCGAGCGAGGACGAGGCTCTCCTGCTCGAGTCTCTCCGCCTCCGCGTAGTCGCCACGTAACCGGATGACCATCCCGAGATGGTGCAGGGCCGACGATGTTTGCCAGTCGTCTCCGAGCTCGCGATGACGCGCGACGCTTTCCGACAGCAGTTTTTCGGCCTGCTCGTAAGCCCCCCGATGCTGAGCAACCCAGCCCAGAGCGTGGGTGGCCTGGGCGGTTCCCGACTCGTCCTCCAGCGCTCGGAACGTCTCGAGGCCGGCCCTCGCCAGCTCTTCGGCCCGATCGGCGCGACCAAGACCCAGCGCATACCACGCTGCGTCTACAGAGGCCTGGGCGCGCAGGCGGTCGTCGACGTGCTTTGAGGCCTTCAGCGCGCTCTCGATCCACTGCAGCGCTTCGCTCGGATGCCCACGCGCGTCCCAGAGCCGCTGCAGAGAGGTCATCATCCGCAACGTGATCTCCGGCCTCTTTCGTGCCCACTCGAGCGCCGCCCGGATGTTGTCGAACTCCACGGCGAGGCGCTGGAACCACACCGGTTGGTTCGGGCCTTTGAGCTCCAACTCGCTCTCGTCCGCGAGTGCTGCAAAGTAAAGAGCGTGGCGCTCTCTCCACTTATCCGCGTCTCCGCGAGTCCCGAGCTTCTCGCGACCGTAGCTGCGGATGGGTTCGAGCATCCGATAGCGGGCTGGGGTCCGCTCGGGATGGGAGCGAACGACCAATGACTTGTCCACGAGCTCGAGGAGCAGCGCCAGCACCTCGGTGGGCTCGAGGCCGTTGCCCGAGCAGATCGCCTCGACGGCCTCGATGTCGAAGCCGCCCGCGAAGACCGTCAGTCGCAGGAAGAGCTCGCGCTCGCCTTCACCGAGCAGCGCATAGCTCCAGTCGATGGTCGCGCTCAGGGTGTGCTGGCGGGGAGGGGCAACTCGGCTTCCATCCCCGAGGAGGTCGAGTCGGCCCTCGAGCCTGCGCGCGATCTCCTCAAGGTCCAGAGATGCCACCCGGCCTGCGGCGAGCTCGAGGGCGAGAGGGATCCCATCGAGCCTCATGCAGAGCCGTGCGACCTGGTCCTTGTTTTCGTCCGTCAGCTCGAAGGCGGGTAGCGCGGCCGAGGCCCGGTCCACGAACAGTTCGATCGAGTCGTGCTGGAGGAGGCTCTCGACCGGAAGCCCCGCCGTCTGTGGAACCGGCATCGGTGGAACGTTGTAGATGGTCTCGCCGGCGACTCCGAGGCGTTCGCGACTCGTGGCGAGGATCGTCATCTCGGGACACCGCCGCAACAGGATGTCCGCCGTCGCCGCGCACGCCTCGAGCAGATGCTCGCAGTTGTCGAGGATCACGAGCCCCCTGGCGTCCCGCAGCACGTCGATGATCGTGTCCGAAAGAGGGCTGCTGTGCTGCTCGTGTACGCCGAGAGCCGCGGCCACGGCCTGAGGTAGGAGCTGCGGATCCTCGAGTGCTTCGAGCGCGACGAACCACGTCCCATCCGGATACGAGGCGCGACTTGTGCGAACCAGTTCGAAAGACAGGCGTGTTTTCCCGCAACCTCCCACGCCGGTCAGCGTGAGGAGCCTTGCGCCCTCCAAGAGCCGCGCTACCTGCGTCAGCTCGCGGCGGCGGCCCACGAAGCGAGTGAGCTGCGCTGGAAGACCGGCGTCGGCCGCGACGGAAGGGCCGCGCGGCGCGGATTGCGAAGCTGCGGCCAGCAGATCCGGGTCCTGAGCGAGGATGCGAGCCTCGAGCTCTCTCACCTCCGGAGAAGGCTCGATCCCGAGCTGGTCGACGAGCGCGGCGTGCACGCGGCGGTATGCGTCCAGCGCTTCGGCCTGACGACCGGATCGGTACAACGCGAGCATCAATCGTGCCCAGAACCGCTCGCGGAACGGGTATGTGATCACGAGCTCCTCCAGTCGGGGGAGCATGCGCTCGTGATGTCCCAGATCCAACTCGAGATCGATCAGCTTCTCGAGGGCGCCGAGCCGGCGCTCTTCGAGCCGCGCTCGCTCGGCAGCGGCGGCCTGGTGGTCCTCGAGCTCTTGCCACGGATCGCCGCGCCACAGCGTCAGGGCCTCGTCGAGCATCTTGCCGTCGCCGATCTCTTCGGCGCGGGCGACCAGATGTTCGAGGCGACCCGCGTCGAGCGTCAGAGGGTCGATCGCGGCGACGTAGCCTCCGCCGCGGGTCTCGATGGGGCTGGGTCCTCCGAGAACCTTGCGGAGCTCGGAGACGTACTTGTGAATGGTCTTGACCGCGGTCTCCGGCGGACGCTCACCCCACAGAGCGTCCATGAGCGCGTCGACCGAGACCACCCGACCGGCGTTTAGTAGCAGCAGTGCCAGCAACCTCCGCTGTAGCGGCCCGCCTAGTGGGATCGGCCGATCGTCTCTAGTTACCTCGAGCGGCCCCAGTACGTGAAACGCAAGTTCGCTCATCTATCAGCCCCGATGCACATGATGGCCCCGGTCCGGGGGCGACACAAGTGACATGCCGGAGCGCCCTTCTACCGCCTTCTCACCTTTTCCGAACCGCCCAGCGGTATCTCTGGTGCGACAGGCGCGCCGTAGACCAGCAAGAGAAAGGAGCGAGGAATGGCCGCAAGCTACGCAAATCCGGACACGCTCGTCGATACCGCCTGGGTCGAGAAGCACATGGACGACCCGCAGGTCGCGATCGTGGAGGTGGACGAAGACGACACCGCCTACGAGAAGGGGCACATCCCGAACGCGGTGGCCATCAACTGGAAGACAGAGTTGCATGACGTGCCTCGTCGGGAGTTCGTGTCCTCGGAGCAGCTCGGGGAGCTCCTTGGACGCAAGGGGATCTCGAACGAAGACACGATCGTGCTCTACGGGGGCAACAACAACTGGTTCGCGTCCTATGCGTACTGGTTGTTCAAGCTTCGCGGTGTCGAGAACGTCAAGCTGTTGAACGGTGGCCGCAAGAAGTGGGAGCTCGAGTCCCGGCTCATGACGCGGGAGGAGCCCGCGCGCGGCGAGAAGAGCTTCAAGATGGGTCGCGAGCAACCGGCGATCCGAGCGTTCAGGGAAGACGTGCTCTCTCACCTCGAGGGCAGGGGAGCGATGGTCGACGTGCGATCTCCAGAGGAGTTCCGCGGCGAGCTTCTGGCCCCACCTCACCTGCCGCAGGAGCAGGCGCAGGTTCCCGGCCACATCCCCGGCGCGAGCAACATCCCGTGGGCGAAGGCCGCCAACGACGATGGGACATTCAAGTCGGCGGACGAGCTGATGGAGCTCTACTCGGCCGAGGGGATCACGGCGGACAAGGACGTCATCGCCTACTGCCGGATCGGCGAGCGTTCGTCCCACTCTTGGTTCGTGCTCAAGGAGCTGCTCGGCTTTCCGAACGTGAAGAACTACGACGGCTCGTGGACCGAGTACGGGAGCCTCGTCGGAGTCCCCGTCGAGAAGTGATCCGCAAGTAGGAGTCTGAACCGGAGGGAGTGGTTACCCGTCACTCGCCGCTCCCTCCGCGTCGGGCCCTGAGGAACGCTTTGCGAGAGTGTCGGACTCCAGGCTTAGGTCTGTGGATGCAGTGACAGGAGCTTCCCCGTCCACTCGCTCCGGTACTCGCCGGGACCGGACTCGACCTGCGTCCATTGGTACTGCTTCACGACGAGCCGGTGCTTCGGCGCGACCCACGAGCGGGTGATGACCCGGCCCTCGACCTCGCCGGTCATGTCCATGATGACCTCGGTCGCCCACACCTCTACGCGTTCTCCACCGATCGTGAGCGTGCGGTGCTCGAACGTTCGCCCCGTATATTCACCGCTGGTTTT
>JBOGWZ010000194.1:0-3824 GCA_050694075.1 Actinomycetota bacterium
CTCGGTCGCATTCGATATAGCCGTGGGCCACGGGGAACCTCCCAGGGGAGAAGTCTTACACTGATGTCATTCTCCCCAAGCCGCGGGCGGAACGCGAGCCTTTCGGCTCATTTCGCGACAGGCTCTTGGGCGGGCAAAAACGCCGTCACGGTCATCACAAGTGACTAGCCACGCAAAGGAATTCCCTGAACCGGCCGTTAGAAGGAAGCTCTCAGGTTGGCGGTACTCGCCTCGGAGATCTTGGAGCGGCGCGAACGAGAGCGGGTGAGTGCTGGTTACGACGCCGTAAGCATCGCTGTTGGCGATTTTCTCGGCCACAAAACCGGCTTTTCGTCGGGCCCCTCCAGTAGGGTTTCTAGCGAACAGGTGTTCGCTACTCAAGCGAGGGTTTCCATGAGGGTCCTAGGGATAGACCCCGGCTTCGCCACGACCGGCTATGCCGTCGTCGAGCGGGTCGAGGGGAAGCTGGCGCCTTGCGCGGTGGGTGCCGTTGTCACCCCCGCGAAGCTGCCGTCGGCCGCCCGGCTCTCGTTCCTCCGGGCCCAGCTCATCGAGCTGATCGTTTCCCACGATCCCGAGGTCGTAGCGGTCGAGCGCTTGTTCTTCAACGTGAACGTACGTACGGCGATGGCGGTCGGGCAGGCCTCCGGGATCGCGCTGGAAGCCGCGGCCTCGAGCGGCCTCGAGGTCCATCACTACACGCCGACCGAGGTCAAGCAATCGGTCGTCGGCGTCGGCAACGCATCCAAGGGACAGGTCCAGGCGATGGTCGCAGCGATGCTCGGGCTGAGCGCTCCGCCTAAGCCGCCCGACGCAGCCGATGCCTGCGCGCTTTGCATCTGTCACATCAATCGCAGCGGCCTGGCCCGTGCGCTCGAGGCGGCTCTCAGATGATCGGCTTCGTGCGAGGGACCGTCGCGGGCCGCTCGACCGACTCGTGCCTGATCGACGTCTCCGGCGTCGGCTACCGGCTGCACTGCTCGTCTACAACGCTCGCGGGTCTTCCCACCGACGGGGAAACGACACAACTGTGGACCCACGTCCATGCGCGCGAGGACCTCCTCGCTCTCTACGGATTCGCCAGCGAGGCCGAGCACAAGATGTTCGAGGCCTTGCTCGGCGTGTCGAGCGTCGGGCCGAAGATGGCACTGGCGATCTGTTCCGCGTTCTCACCCGAAGCCTTCCGCAAAGCTCTGGTGACCGACGACCTGGCGACGCTGTCGTCTGTGTCGGGCGTCGGTAAGAAGACCGCGCAGCGCATCTTGCTCGATCTCAAGGAGAAGCTGGAGCTGCCCGATCTCGCGATCGTCGGCTCGCAACCCGACACCCTCTCCAAGGCGCGCTCGGCCCTCGAGAACCTGGGCTACTCCGCCGGAGAAGTGCGCGTCGCGCTCAGCGAGGTCGAGACCAACGGCGACGGCGACGTGGAGGCTGTGATCCGTTCGGCGCTGAAGGTGCTGGCGTGACGGACAAGATGCTCGCGGTGAGCGCGACCGACCCCGTTGAAGAGCAGGCGGAACATTCGCTGCGCCCCCGCGATCTTGTCGAGTTCGTCGGACAGCCGGAGCTGAAGGAGCATCTCGCCATCGTGCTGGAGGCCGCGAAGGCACGCGGCGAAGCGGCCGGGCACCTGTTGCTCTCCGGCCCCCCCGGTCTGGGCAAGACGAGTCTGGCCCACGTCGTGGCGAACGAGATGGGAGCGAGGATCCGTCCGACCTCAGGCCCGGCACTCGAACGCGCCGGTGATCTCGCCGCGATCCTTACGAACCTCGAGGATGGGGACGTGCTGTTCATCGACGAGATCCACCGTCTGCCGCGCATCGTCGAAGAGGTTCTCTATCCCGCGATGGAGGATTTCCAGCTCGACCTCGTGATCGGGAAGGGCCCGAGCGCGCAAACGATCCGCTTGGACGTTCCGAGGTTCACGCTCGTGGGTGCGACGACGCGTGCCGGTCTGATCACCGGCCCGCTGCGGAGCAGGTTCGAGTTGGGGGAGCGGCTCGATTACTACCCGAGCACGGATCTCGAGGAGATCATCCTGCGATCAGCGCGCATCCTCGGTGTCGAGATCGACGGCCCGGGGGCGGCCGAGATAGCGGGCCGGTCGCGCGGAACTCCCCGCATCGCCAACCGGCTGCTACGCAGGGTGCGTGACTTCGCACAGGTTCGGGCCGAGGGAACTATCGACGGAGCTATCGCGTCGGAAGCACTGCACGTCTTCAAGGTCGACGACATGGGGCTCGACAAGGTCGACGTCGCTATCCTGGATGCTCTCGTGGGCCCCTTCGGCGGCGGGCCCGTCGGGCTTTCCACACTGGCGATTGCGGTGGGCGAGGAGCCGGACACGATCGAAGACGTCTACGAGCCCTATCTGATGCGCATCGGGTTCCTTCGGCGCACGCCGCGTGGCCGCGTGGCCACCGAAGCCGGCTTCGCCCACGTCGGGGCGCCTCCACCTTCGCCGGAGACGGCGGCCCGCTTGTTCTCCTAGCCCGCCTGAATCCGCCCCCTTTAGTAGGATCTCGTCCCGGAGCCGCCACCGCGGCTCATTTCGCGAGATCTCATCGAAGAGGTGACTCCAATTGGACTCGGGCCTGATCGGAAACGTCATTTTCCTGGCGCTGTTGGTCGGCGTCTTCTACTTCCTGCTCATCCGCCCCCAGAAGCGCCGGGTCGATGCGCATCGCAAATTGATCGGGAGCGTCGGCGAAGGGGACGAGGTCGTGACGATCGGGGGCATGTACGGCACGGTCACGGCGATCGGCGAGGACGAGATGGAGCTCGAGGTGTCGACCGGCACGAAGATCAGGTTCACGAAGGCGGCGATCGCCCGCCGCGTGACCGAGGACCTGGACGAGGAAGAGGCACCTGCCGGCAGCACGGGCAGCACCGGCAGCGAGGAGGGCTAAGAGCGTCCCTTGAAACCCACCCGTTACCGCGTCTATCTGCTCCTGGCTCTCGTGGTTGCGTTCGGCGGGCTGGGTGGCGTGATCGCTGCCGATTGGAGCCCCCGGCTGGGCCTCGATCTGGAAGGAGGCGTCAGCATCATCCTCACCGCAACGGGTGAAGGTGTGAACGAGCCCGGGGTGATGGACCAGACCGTGGAGATCATCCGCCAGCGCATCGACGCGCTCGGCGTGGCGGAACCCGAGGTGACGCGTGCCGGTACGAACAACATCCTCGTCCAGCTCCCTGGGATCGAAAACGAAGAACAGGCCGTGCGACTGATCGGATCGACCGCGCAGCTGACGTTCCGCCAGGTCGAGGCCATGTATCAGGCCGGTGACAAGAAAGCACCGGAGATAACCGAAGAGAAAGGTCCCGAGGCGAGGGACCAGACCGTCGTCTATCCGTCCGATCAGCCGGGCGAGCGAGGCGTGCTTTACGAGCTCAAGCCCGCGGTACTCGATGGCGACGTCGTCACCCGAGCCGAGGCGGTGATCGTCGATCCGACCGTCGGCAACGACTGGACCGTCGCGATCCGAATGGACGAAGACGGCTCGCAGCGATGGGCGGACTTCACGAGCGATATGGCCTGCCTGCGCGACAAGGGCGAACAGATCAAGAGCCAGGTGGCGATCGTGCTGGACGGGCGCGTCGAGTCGGCCGCCGGGATGCAGCAACCCGGCGCGGGAGGACCGGACGATCCCGGTGTCGAATGTGGAACCGGGATCGCCGGGGGGGAAACGTCGATCGACGTCGGCACCGAGGCGGAAGCGAAGAACCTTGCTCTCGTTCTGCGCACCGGTGCGCTTCCCGTGACGCTGGAGCAGTCCGAGGTCTCCAAGGTGTCGCCCACGCTAGGCCGCGATTCTCTCCAGGCC
>JBOGWZ010000195.1:0-3785 GCA_050694075.1 Actinomycetota bacterium
TAGAGAAGCGGGGGGATGAGCGTGATGCGCTCGGCCGGGTCGATGATCTCTGCGAGCCTGCCCGCGTACATCATTACGAGGAGCACTCCGCCGAGTTGCGCGAGGTAGCCGAGGGCTTTGGGCAATTCCCGGTCCTTGGCGAGGAGCCACCCGAACAAGAACAAGGCGACTCCGTTGAGCCCGAAACGAAGGATCCCGAGAGGATCGGGCGAGCCGCCGAAGCCCCCCGGCGGTCCCGGCGTCGCCTCCGTCACATACCCGAGGGCGACCGACGCGTTCACCATCTGCCCTATGGCCCCGGTCACCCCCAGCAAGAGGGCCCACACCGCAACGCTATGAGAGACATCCCGCAGCCGCTCGTACAGCGCGACGAAGAGTCCACTCGAGGCGAGGCCCCCGAAGATGGCAAGAAGAAGCCACGTATTCACGACGGCGCCGGAGGCTCCCTCCACGATGGTCGCGAACAGGATCCCGTAGACGAGTCCTCCAAGGCCAACGAAAAACGACAGCCATCCGGAGAGGCTGTAGAACGAAGCCTCGTTAACGTTGCGCCACGTCGCCTCACCCCCGCGGGCTCTGTTGCCGAACGCGAAGCAGTCTGGCGGGGGCGAGTAGAGAACGCAAGCCCAGGAGCCGAGGGGTGGTGGGGGAGAGGGTCCGAGCCGGCTGCTCGTGAAATAGTCGGGCGCCTCGGAACGTTTGGTAAGGCATGGACGGAGCACGCCGAACGATCGAGCGAACGGTCCTGAGCTGGAGTGGCGTGACGGCCCACTCACATCGCTTCGGGGGCGTCGAGTTCCGGCTCGGCAAGGTCGAGCTCGGGCATCTGCACGGGGACCGCCTCGCCGACCTACCCTTTCCAACCAAGCTCCGTAACGAGCTCGTGCAGGAAGGGCGAGCCCTCCCGCACCACGTTCTTCCGTCCTCTGGGTGGGTTAGCCGGTCGATCCGCGACACCTCCGACGTAGACGAGGTGATCGCGCTGTTCCGACTGAACTACGACCGCCTCACGGCTCGTAGGAAGACCTCTCCTTAAGAGCCGAGCGTTCACTGCAGTAGCCTCCGGTCGCGTTAGAAGGGCAATGGGAGGGCCGCGCACCAAGGAATCACAGGAGTCGCCGCCATGTTGTCGGAGGACAGGATGGATCCGCAGCGCGTAATCCGAAGCTACCTCGTGATCAGCGGGCTCTTCACGCTGTCCGCCTCACTGATCTGGGGGATCAACACCCTGTTCCTGCTCGACGCGGGCCTCTCAATCTTCGAGGTGTTCGTGGCCAACGCGGTGTTCACCGCGGCCATGGCATTGTTCGAGATCCCCACAGGTGTCGTAGCCGACACGCGGGGGCGTCGGGCCTCATTCCTGCTCTCCGAAGCCACGCTCACCGTGGGGACGCTCGCATACGTGGGGGTGGCGGCCATGGAGGGAGGCCTTCTGCTCTTCTGTCTGGCGGGGGTGATCCTCGGCCTCGGCTACACCTTCTACTCGGGCGCGGTGGAGGCCTGGCTGGTGGACGCGCTGAAAGCCACCGGATACCGCCACGAGCTGGACGGCGTCTTCGCCCGGGCCTCGATCGTCGCGAGCATCGCGATGATCGTCGGGACCGTGGGTGGCGGGGTGCTCGGCCAAATCCACCTCTCTATCCCGTACCTTGCCCGAGCCGCGCTGGTCCTCATGGCCTTTGCAGTCGGATTCCGGACGATGCACGACATCGGATTCACTCCGCGGACGCTGCGCTTGCAGGGCATCGTCGGCGAGATGCGCAAAGTGGCCACGGCGGGCATCACCTACGGGTGGCGAGCGCCTGCGGTGCGCCTGCTGGTCATGGACGCGTTCCTCACCTGGGGGTTCTTTTCGTGGGCGTGGTACGCATGGCAGCCGTATTTCCTGGAGCTGTACGGGGAGGATGCGATCTGGCTGTCGGGCCTGATCGCCGCGCTGTTCGCCTTGGCGGGTATCGCCGGTAACGCGCTTGTCGGGCGGCTCGCGAAGCCGGGTCGGCGGCGGACCACGATCCTGATCGGCGCGGCAGGGCTCACAACCGTGACCATGGTGGCCACCGGCGCGGTCCGCTCTTTCTGGGTGACCGTACCGATATTCCTGTTGGGTGCGATCGCCGGCGGCGTCCTGCAGCCCGTGCGCCAGACGTACCTTCACCACTCGATCCCCACCTCGGAGCGAGCCACCCTGGTGTCGTTCGACGCCCTTATGGGCAGCCTGGGAAGCGTCGGAGGGCAGACCGGCCTCGGATACCTGTCGCAGGAGCGATCCATTCCGGTCGGCTTCGTGGTCGGGGGCCTGGCGACCATCCTCGCGATCCCGATCTTCGGCCGGTTACGAGCCCTGGACGAGCCGGCCGATCGGATCACGGCCGATGCCCCCGAACGCGACGTCACCCCCGTCGTTCCGATACCGACGGAAGACGAAGTGCGGGCGGGTGGTTGACGAGGATCACGACCGCGCGCTTCGCTCGCGGTGGGGATCCTAGTTTCGATCAAGGGCGCCCAGATTTCTCGCGGGATGGCTCATGGGTCTAGCCAGACCAGTTCCTCTATTGGAGACTGAGGCCCTATGAACCCCACCGGCGAGGGAAGGGAGCGAGCTTGAGTCAGGTAACAGAAGAGCCATCCGTCGAAGACAAAGCCGGCGCGTTCGCCGAACGATTGTTCGGCGCGGCGCTCGGAGCCACCGACCTTTTGTTGATCGATCTCGGACAGCGTCTCGAGCTGTACGCCCCCTTGGTTGGATCGGCGGCGCTCACATCCGGTGAACTCGCGCAACAAACCGGCTGCTCCGAGCGCTACGTGCGCGAATGGCTGGAGCATCAGGCATCGACTGGGATTCTCGAGGTTGACGACGCGGGCAACGACGCCGATCGCCGACGCTACTCGCTTCCCGATGCTCACGCCGAGGTTCTGCTCAACAAGGACAGCTTGGCCTACGGCGGTGCGCTCGCGAAGCTGCCCGTCGTCCTGGGCCGGGCCGTTGAGTGGGTCGCCGATGCGTTCAAGACCGGCGAGGGCGTCCCCTACGAACGCTACGGGGCCGAGGGTGTCGAGGTCCAGGCAGAGTTCACGAACGCAATGTTCAAAAACCTCCTGGCCTCGGAGTGGTTTCCGGCGATTCCGGAGGTGCACTCCCGGCTTCAGTCCGATCCTCCGGCGCGAGTGGCGGACATCGCGTGCGGCGCGGGGGTCGCGGCGATCGAGATCGCCAAGGCTTATCCGAAGGTCCACGTCGACGGGTTCGATCTGGATGAGTTCTCCATCGACCTTGCGCGTCGGGCCGCGAAGGAGGCGGGTGTCGACGATCGCGTGCGCTTCGAGGTCAGAGATGTAGCCGACGAGTCCCTGGCGGGCGTGTACGACGTGATCTCGATCTTCGAAGCTCTGCACGACATGTCAAACCCGGTGGGCGCTGTGCGGAGCGCTAAGCGGATGCTTGCCGAGGGGGGAGTCCTGATCGTGGCCGACGAGAACACCGGCGCCAGCTTTGCCGAGCCGGGCCCTCTGGACTCCTTCTATTACGGGGTGAGCGTCCTCTACTGCCTGCCGCAGTCGCTGTCCGAGCAGCCATCGGCCGCGATCGGCACGGTGATCCGAGCGGCGACGATGGAGTCACTTGCGAAGGAGGCCGGATTCCGAGAGATGGAGACGCTCCCCATCGAGAACGACTTCTGGCGCTTCTATCGTTTTGTGCTCTAAGGGACTCCCGCGTCCCTGCCGTAGAAGGTGGTTGCAAGAGTCATGACGGGGTCTTCTCCAGGATCGCTACCCGCCGTAACGGC
>JBOGWZ010000196.1:0-3783 GCA_050694075.1 Actinomycetota bacterium
CCGCGACCGCGCACGATGCCGACGCGCTGGCGCTCGCGGTAGCGGATCCCACCGCTCTGGGCGTCCTCGAGTCTCCCGGTGGCCTCGGCGCCGATGTGGCGGTGGGAGAGGGACAGGCGCTGGGGAACCCGCTCAGCTACGGAGGCCCCTACGTCGGCTTGTTCGCGACGAGGCTCGAGCACGTGCGACAGGTCCCGGGGCGCATCTCCGGCGAGACGCGGGACGCGGACGGACGCCGCGCCTACGTGCTGACGCTGCAGGCGCGAGAGCAGCACATCCGGCGCGCCAGGGCGACCTCCAACGTATGCACGAATCAAACGCTGATGGCGATCGCGGCCGCGGTGCACCTGGCATGGTTGGGTCCGGTGGGGCTGCAGCGGCTGGGCGAGATCTGCCTCCGACGGACCGACTTCGCGGCGCGCCGCCTTGCCGAGGTGCCGGGGTGCACGGTGGCGTTCGACGGGCCTCGCTTCAAGGAGGTCGTGATCGAGACGCCGATCGAGGGCCACGAGCTCGTGGCGCGGCTTGCCCGCAGGGGTTTCCTTGTCGGGCCCCCGCTGTCGCGGTGGTTCCCCGACCTCTCGCACCATCTGATCGTCGCGGTTACCGAACGGCGCCGTGAAGAGGACATCGATGCGCTCGCGGAGGCGATCGAGAAGGAGCTCGCAGAACGATGACCCTGGAGGCGTCCGCCGGCACCCGCGGGGGGAACGGGTTCCCCCTGATCTTCGAGGAGTCCCGCCCGGGCCGCCGCGCCTATTCGCTCCCGGAGGTCGCGGTCGAGGCACCGGACGTGGAAGAGCTCATACCGGAGCGGTTCCGGCGCGCGGACCCTCCCGCCCTTCCCGAGGTCTCCGAGCGCGATCTCGTGCGCCACTACACGCGGCTGTCCCAGCGGAACTGGGCGATAGACGTCGGTGCATATCCGCTCGGGTCGTGCACGATGAAGTACAACCCCAAGCTCGCGGAGGACGCCGCCGCTCTGGTGGGCTTCTCCGGGCTGCATCCGATGGCCCCCGACGAGCTGTCCCAGGGAGCCCTGGAGCTACTCGGCACCCTGCAGACCGCTCTCTGCGCCGCGACGGGGATGGCCCGGCTCACGTTCCAACCGGCGGCCGGGGCTCAGGGTGAGCTCACCGGACTGCTGATCATGAGAGCCTTCCACACGCACAACGGGGACCCGCGGCGCCGCGTGATCATCCCGGACTCGGCGCACGGGACCAACCCGGCAAGCGTGACGCTCGCCGGCTACCACGCTCACGAGGTGCGGTCGGACGACAGAGGGCTGGTGGACGTCGCCGCACTGAAGGACGCGCTCGATACCGACGTCGCGGGGTTGATGCTGACCAACCCCAATACCCTCGGGCTGTTCGAGCGCGACATCAGGGAGATCGCCGCCGCGATGCACGGGGTCGGAGGCCTCCTCTACTACGACGGCGCCAACTTCAACTCGATCGTCGGCGTGGCGCGACCGGGGGACATGGGCTTCGACATCGTGCACCTGAACCTGCACAAGACGTTCGCGACGCCGCATGGAGGAGGGGGGCCGGGATCGGGGCCTCTGGCCGTAACCGATCGCCTCGAGGCGTTCCTGCCCGCTCCCATCCTGACATTCGACGAGCGCGCGGGGAGGTGGCGGTGGGATCAGGATCGTCCGAAATCGATCGGCCGGATCCATTCCTTCTCGGGCAACTTCGGGATCAACGTGCGCGCCTACGCCTACCTCCGTTCACTGGGCCCGGACGGACTTCGCCGCGTTGCGGAACGAGCTGTGCTGAACGCGAACTATCTGCGCGTGTTGGTGGAGGCAGCCTTCCCGAGCGCGTACCCGGGCCCCTGCATGCACGAGTTCGTAGCGTCGGCCAAGCATCTGCGGAAACACGGGGTGCGCGCCACGGACGTCGCCAAGCGCCTGATAGATCTCGGCTACCACCCACCGACCGTGTACTTCCCGCTGGTCGTGGATGAGGCGTTGATGGTGGAGCCGACCGAGACCGAATCCAAGGAGACGATCGATGGGCTCGGTGCCGCGCTGAACCAGATCGCTCGAGAGGCCGCCGAGGATCCCGAGCTGGTGACGAGCGCCCCGGTTACGACGCCGGTGCGGCGTCCCGACGAGGCCCGCGCCGCGCGGAAGCTCAAGGTCAGGTGGTCCCCGGACTGAAGTGAGCTGCGCTCGCGCCGCTCGGTCTGATCGTTTCCCGGACCTACTGTGTTCTACGTATTTCGGACGAAACCCCTATCCAGCGGCGGTCGCCCCGACATATCCTCTGCCCTCGTATGTATCGGCGGCTGCTCCCCATAGGGTTCGTAGTGCTAGCGCTCGGCGCGGGCACGGTCGCGACGCGGGCGCAGACGGAGCCCCCACCGGCCCCGCCCCCGCAGGCGTGCGACGACCCCACCGAATCGATAACGATGTTCGCCGAGCGCCTTGGGCCGAAAAGGATCGGCTACGGGCTGACCCCGGGCTCCGCCCAGGTCCCCGGCCCCACGATCGAGATGATCGAGGGCGAGTGTCTCGCCATCACCCTCGTCAACGACACCGACGTTCTCCTGAGCATGCACGTCCACGGCGTCGATTACACCGTCGCCAGCGACGGAACCCCCATCAACTCGAGCTGTGTGAAGCCGGGACGGTCTCGGACCTATGTGTGGCGGGCGCATGCGCCGGCGGAGCGCTCCGACGGCACGACCGATCCCGGGAGCGCCGGTTACTGGCACTACCACGACCACTGCATGGGGGGCCCGCACGGCACGGCGGGCATCAAGGCCGGGCTGTTCGGGCCGGTCGTGGTGCGCCGGCAGGGGGATCCACTCCCTGACCGCGATCCCTTCGTCGTCGTCATGGGTCCCGGCTCCCGCATCAACCAGCGCAAGGCCCCCAACACTCCGACCTTCGAGGCCAACCAGGGCGAGCGCGTGGAGTTCGTGGTGATAGGCCACGGCAACGCCTTCCACACGTTCCACCTCCACGGGCATCGCTGGGTCGACAACCGCACCGGTGTGGCCGTCGGCCCGGTCGGTGACACCGCGGTGATCGACAACCGCACGGTGGGCCCGGCGGACTCGTTCGGGTTCCAGGTGGTAGCGGGGGAGGGGGTCGGTCCCGGGGCGTGGATGTACCACTGCCACGTCCAGGGGCACTCCGATGCGGGCATGACCGGCCTGTTCGTGGTGCGGACCCCGGGAGGGCTGCTCACCGAGCAGACCCAGGACGCGATCGACACCTGGCGTCACTCCGAAGGTGCGCACCACTAGCCGGGTGGCGCTCGCCACCCTCCTGATGTGCCTAGTGCTGCCGCGCGCCTCCGCGGCGACCGTCGAGGTCGACGCCCGAGACAACTTCTTCGTGCCTCAGGAGATCCACATCGAGGTGGGGGACACGGTGACGTGGACCAACGCGGGCTCGCGCAACCACACGGTGACGTCGGACGAGAGGGGCCTGTTCGAGTCCGGCTTGATGGCCCCCGGCGCGACGTTCTCGCGCCGGTTCAAAAAGGAGGCCCTCTTCTACTACTTCTGCCGCCTCCACGGTCAGCGGGGCCAGATCGGGATGTGGGGCGTCGTCGTCGTCGGTGACCCGAGCAAGGACGAGCGCGACAGGCTCGTGGTGCCGCGCGATTACCCCACCATCCAGCAGGCGGTGGACGCGGCCCAGCCCGGCGCCGCGATCGTGGTCAGGCCCGGCACCTACGACGGTGGGGTGGAGATAGCAACACCCGATCTCGTGATCCGAGGTGTCGACCGCTTCCGCACGGTCGTGCACGGCAACGACGCGGTCCC